>DASZRZ010000171.1:0-18428 GCA_035548935.1 Terriglobales bacterium | reverse complement strand
ACCAGCGAATGGGTGATGGCATGCACCGAAAGAGCGATACGGTTCTGAACGCCAACCTTACGCATGAGTTTGGCAACGTGAGCCTTCACGGTACGTTCTTCAATACCGAGGACGGAGCCGATTTCCTTGTTGGAGCGACCGGCAACCAGGAGTTCCAGGACCTCTTTTTCGCGATCGGTAAAGGTAACGTGTCCGGCGGGGAAGATGCGTCCGGGGGAGCTGGTAACGCGCTCGATGAAGATGGAGAGCACCCTTCGCGGAGCCCATACGGAGCCCTGGTGGACCATCTTCATGGCCAGAACGAATTCGTCGGGGGTAGCCGCTTCGTCAACATAGCCTTTGGCGCCGGCGGCAAGTGCCTTGAGAATGGTTTCGTCGTCCACACCGGAACCGGTGACGATGATGCGCAGATCGGGACGTGAGGCCTTCAGGCTGGCCATGACGTCGAACAGGTTCAGGCCGGCATGACTTCCAAGCAGCACCAGGTCGATATTAGCGGCCGTGATGATCTGCTGCATGGAGGAAGCCACCAGTTCGAACTCGGGCTGCGAGTCGAACAGAGCGCGGAAACCGATGAAACGAAGAGGGTCGCCCTCAACAACGGCTATGCGCATGCGCGGCTTTTTTGCGGGTACGGCCTTTCCCATGGAATCTCCCATCCGCCGGGTCGAGTTCACGAGCGCGTGAGCGCCGCTTCCCAGAAGCGATTTCTCGAGCGTGGAAACCGGGCCAACCGGTATTTCTCTATATGGTGGCATAGGCGTAGCATAACGTCATTTGGCCAGAAGCGGAAGACTACAGTACGGTTCCGGAAGCATCTAAACGGCCCTGTACCATGGAGTACATCGATGGTTTCAAAATGGACCTTAACAAGCTGGCTGCTGATTGCGGCAGCCGTGGGTGGTGCCTACGGCCAGACGGCGGCCCCTTCGGGCGCGGCAAGTCCGGGCGTTACGGAAGCCGGCGCGGCGAGGGTGCTGGCTGGCGCACGAGGCTATCTGCGAACGCTATGGGTGGCGCAGCGGGAATACAAGAAGAAAAATGGCCAATATGCCACTTCCCTTGCCGCACTGGTGGGCAAAGCGTCATTCACACGCCGCATGGCGCAGCCTGACCGGGGAGAATACAAGGTGCGCTTCCACTCGGACGGCATGGCTTATTCCGCGGAATTGCTGCCAAAAGCATTCGACCCGCAACATCCGGCGTTCTACATGGATGACAGTGGAGTGGTGCGTTCCGAGGAAGGAAAACCGGCCACCGGGTCGTCCCCCGAGGTGGCGAAGTCCGGACGGTAGCCCCACCCTTTGCCGTGCAAAGGATGGGGTTCCCGGGTTGGAGTTTCATTTTGGTTCCTACTGCGTTTTTTTCTTAGCGCGGCTTTCAGCGCGATTGGTTGAGCGTGACCTGCGGGCTTGCCGCAGGCGGTTTACCGGCGAAGTAGAAGTAGCCAACCTTATTGTTGGACGGGCTGCCGTACCATACGCGTCCCCTTGAGTCGCGGAAGAACTCACGGATGGTGTTCTCCGAGTGCGGGAAGGGATACTCGGTAACTTTCCCGGTGGCGGTTTCGAGGCGTCCGAGGGTGTCGAGGTTGAAGGACGAGTACCAGACGTTATCGTCGGCGTCTAATCCCAGACCATAGGGCGCGACGTTGGGGCCGGGCAGCGGATACTCCTTGAAGGCACTGGTTGCGGGATCGAAGCGGAGGATTTTTCCGCTGCCGAATAACCCTGCCCAGGCGATTCCATTCTTATCCACGACAATGCGCCGGGGGCGTGAGTTGGGAGTGGGAACGCTCCACGAGGTCAGCTTGAGAGTTTTGGCATCCACTTTGCCGATCTTGCCTGCTCCCATGATGGTGAACCAGATGTCGCCATTTTTGTCGTCGAAGACATCGTAGGCAAAGCCGGTTTCCTTGTATTGGGTGAACTTCTTGGTCTTGAGGTCCAGGCGGGTAAGAGGAGTACCGCTGGACCAGATGTTTCCATCCTTGTCGAAGCGCACGGTGTGCTTCTGTCCGCCTTCCATCATGCCTTCCTGTCCGGGAAGGTAGGGGTCCTGAAACTCGTCAACTTTGCCGGTCTTGGGATCAATACGGCCCACTTTATTGGTGCCCTGCTCGGCGATCCAAACGCCGCCATCGGGGCCGGGGACGGCCGAGTGAATGAGTGTGGGAACGGAGCTGGGAACTGGGAAGTCCTGCGACTCTCCGGTCTGGGGGTCGAGCCGGGTAACTTTGTTGACGACGCCGAAGTTGGGAATCCATATATTGCCGTCCTTATCGGGAGCGGCGCTGAATGGCATGCGGTTCGGGCCCGGCATGTCATATTCCACGTAGACAATGTTCAAAGACTCGCTGCCGGGGGAGCGCAGGGTTTCCTTGTAACCGGGAACGTCTTCGGGAGACTTTGGAACGGTTGCCTCCGGACCCCAGACACTGGCCAGGTATGCGGCCAGCGCAGTGGCGTCCGCTTCACTGAGGCGGTCCTGAATGCTGGCTCGCATGGCGGTCTGCATGTACTGAATGCGATCCCGCCATCCCTCCTGGTCGCGTAGAGCGGTGGCCATTTTGTTCTGGAACATGTGGCAGACGGAGCAATCCCGAGTCAGGACTTCCTTACCCTTGCCAGCGGGAAGCAGTTTGAGGCCTTGATAGAAATTCAGATCGCTCCAGCGAACCGGGGATTTGGCCAGGTCGAAATCAAGGGAGCTATTTTGCTGTGCAGTCAGGGTAAGCCCGGTCTTCGGGTCAGAGCGATAGCCGGTAGCGCGGACCTGCACGCGATATTCGCCCGCCTGGAGGTTCTCGACGCGGTAGCGTCCCTGATCGTCGGACAGGACGTAGACGGAAATTCTGGTCTTGCTATTCTGCGCCTGAACGAATGCGGCCCGGAAGGGCGCTCCATCCGGTCCCTTGACGACCCCGGTAACGGTTGCGCCGAAGCCGAGGGAGCTGGCAAGAATTGTGAATGCGAAAACCCATTTCTGTCGCGATTGCATTGTTTGTCCTCTGATTTGTCCAGCCTGTACCTTGTCCGGGTTATTTAAAACCAGAAACCCTGGCCACTAGCCCCAGTGGATAAAACCGGGAGGGCATCCCGATTTTACGGCATTCCCGGCGGGTGAATAGCATGAATAGGGAATACGGGAGACAAGGATTCCAATCGTGTAGGCCAGATATACAAAAAATCATAGAGCGGAGCCTTTGGAGCCGGACGCAATGGCGAGTATCATAAAGAAACGGGATTTAAGCGACTTGTGTTCAATAATTTGGACGAGACCGCCGGGTTTGTTCCAAGGTTCTTGATGAGTAAGGATGTGGCACCCGGCTTGCAGAGATCAGTAAGAGGATCAGGGAAAGTTCTGCTCAACGGCAAGCGACCATGAAAAGAGAGTCTCAAGTCCGGTTTGTAGCCTCGCTGCTGGCTACCCTGACGGTCGCGGTGATTGTGTTCGCCTACATCAACTGGCAAAAAGAGCAGCAATACGAAATTCCCTACGATGGGGTGTGGTGGGTTGAGCAATCGGGGCACCTGACGGCCAAGCGGGTGCAATTCGCTGGACCCGCGGAGAAGGCGGGAATCAAAGCCGGCGACATCATGGTGTCGGTGAACGGCGAAGAAGTAAACAACTCCGCCGGACTGACGCGGCAGATGTACCGCGCGGGCACCTGGTCGAGAATCAACTATGAGCTGACCCGGAAAGGCGTGGCGGTTAAGGCGTCGGTGATCCTGATTCCTTATGACCGCTCAGTGAACCTTGGGCTGCGGTTCATTGCCCTCATCTACCTGGGGATCGGGCTGTACGTGCTGTTGCGCCGGTGGACGGCGCCAAAATCCACTCACTTCTACGTCTTCTGCCTGGTTTCGTTTGTTTTTTACGGCTTCCACTACACGGGAAAACTGAACGACTTCGACTGGATCGTTTACTGGTCCAACGTGGTGGCGGAGCTTTTGCAACCCGCCCTGTTCCTGCATTTTGCGCTCACCTATCCGGAGGCCAAGGAATCGGTACGACGGCTGCGGTGGCTGGTTCCGGCGTGTTACGCGCCCGCGGTTGCTCTCACGCTGGCGCATGTTGGCGTGATCGAATTGCTGGCCGCCAGCGAAGCGCTGCGCTATAACCTCGACCGCCTGGAGATGCTCTACCTGACGGCGTTCTTCGGGCTGGCAGCGGGCGTGTTATGGCACACCTACCGGCACGCCTCGAGTCCCATTGTGCGCCAGCAGATGAAGTGGGTGACCCGGGGCACGATTCTGGCAATCACGCCGTTCACCCTCTTTTACGTGATCCCCTACCTTCAGGGTTCGCAGGCGACCTGGCAGATGAAGGTCTCAGTGCTGTCGCTGGTATTCCTGCCGCTGACCTTCGGGTATGCAATCTTCCGCTACCGGCTGATCGACGTGGATGTGATCTTCAAGCGCGGCATGGCTTACACGCTGGCGGCGGCGGCGATTGCCGGGGTGTACTTCGTGGCCATCGGCGTGGCGGCGGAGGTGGTGCATACGCGGCTGCCGAGCGCGGGTCCGGCGGGGCTGGTGGTGGCGATTGTGGTAACCGCGCTGCTGTTCGATCCCGTAAAAAACTGGATTCAGCAGCGGCTGGACCGCTTTTTCTACCGTAAGCGCTATGACTACCGCAGAACGCTGCTGGAATTCGGGCGCGAATTAAGCTCCCAGCTGGACCTGGAACAGATGCTGGGATCGACGGTGGACCGCCTGACGCGGACCTTGCTGGTATCGCGCATGGCGATTTTTCTGTCGGACCCAACGGTTCCCAGCCGCTTTTCCCTGGGCAAGTCCTTTGGGATGTCGGAGACCGAGGGGCTGGATCTTAGTTTTCTATTCGAGCACCAGGGTGAACTGGCGGAAGGCCACCTGTTCTTCGACAACACTCACCAGGTGGTGCGCGAACCGGAAGAGGCGCAGCGGACGATCGCAAAGCTTGACCTGAACTACTTCATCCCCTGCCAGGTACAGAATCGAACCATTGCGGTGCTGGGATTGGGAAAGACCTCGCAGGGAGACTTTCTTTCCAGCGAAGACGTGGAGCTGCTGGAAGCTCTGGCGGGATATGTGGGAATCGCCATCCAGAATGCGCGGCTGTATGCGTCGCTCCAACAAAAGGTGGCCGATTACGAGCGGCTGAAGGACTTTAACGAGAACATCGTGGAGTCCATCAGCGTGGGCGTGTTTGCGGTTGACCTTGAGGACCGCATCGAATTCTGGAACTCGCAGATGGAAGTGATGTATGCGCTTCCGCGCTGGCAGGCGGTGGGCAAGGTATTGAGCGAGGTGTTTCCCGCGTCGTTCGTAGAGGAGTTTTACCGCTTCCGGCAGACACCTGGAATCCACAACCTTTACAAATATCGGCTGGGAACGGCCTCGGGCGAAAGCCGGGTAACGAACATCGCCATCGCTCCGCTGGTGACCCGGCAGTTCAGCGTAATTGGGCGGCTGATGATCGTGGACGACATCACCGAGCGGATCGAACTGGAGTCGCAGCTGTCGCAGGCGGAAAAGCTTTCGTCCATCGGACTGCTGGCTGCGGGAGTGGCGCACGAGGTCAACACTCCGCTGGCGGTCATTTCCTCTTACGCGCAGATGCTGAGCCGGCAGGTGCAGGATGAACCCAAGAAAGCCGAACTGTTGGACAAGATTACGCGGCAGACCTTCCGCGCGTCGGAGATCGTGAACAACCTGCTGAATTTTTCGCGCACCAGCGGCACGGAGTTTGGCGAGGTGGACATCAACAAGGTGATCCACGACACGCTGGCGCTGCTGGAACACCAGCTCAAGACGGCGGCAATCAAGGTGGAAGCAGGGCTGGCGGAAAATCTACCGCCGGTCTACGGCAACAGCGGCAAGTTGCAGCAGGTGTTTCTCAATCTTTTCCTGAATGCCAAAGATGCCATGCCGCAGGGCGGAACTTTGCAGGTGCTGAGCGCGAATGGTCCGGGCGTGAGCGTAACCGTTGCGGATACCGGCGGGGGGATTGCACAGGAGCATATGGACCGGATTTACGACCCGTTTTTCACCACGAAAAATACGCCGCGCGACGGGCGGCGCGGAACAGGACTGGGGCTCTCGGTGACCTACGGAATTATTCAGGAACATGCGGGCAGCATACGGGTGGCAAGCCGTGTCGGCACGGGAACGGTGTTTACCATGGACTTTCCGCTGATCCGGAAGACCGTGAATGTCTGAGATCGCGGTGGGCGGCGCGCAAGCGTTTCAGCGGTACCCCAATGGCGCCAGTGGCCCCGGAAGTTGCCGCCTGAGAAGCTGCCGTCTTAGAAGATGCCGCCTGAGTGGAGTGGGAAATGGCTGACAGTATGGTTGCCGCACGCCGGGACGAAGTGGCGGAAGGACAGTCGCCGGGCGTGGTGCTGATCATCGACGATGAGGCCTCGATCCGGGAGTCGCTGGAGACTCTGCTGGACTCCGACGGGTACGAGGTGCGCTCGGCGGCCAGCGCCGAAGAGGGATTGCTGCGGCTGGCGGAGCGTCCCATTGACGCCATACTCCTCGACTTTGCCCTGCCGGACCGCAATGGCCTCGATCTGCTGCGCGAGCTGCGCGAGCGCGATGCGGAGCTGCCCATCATCATGATTACCGCATACGGCACGGTGGAAAATGCCGTGGCTGCCATGCGAGGCGGCGCCAGCAACTTCATCCAGAAACCGTGGGACAACGAAAAGCTGCTGGCCGATCTGCGGCTGGTGATCCGCCAGCGGCGCACCCAGGAAGAGAATATCCAGCTCAAGCGGGCGCTGAAGCAGCGATACAACTTCGAAAACATCGTTGGCAAGAGCGAGCCGATGCTGCGGATTTTCGACCTGGTCGCGCAGGTTGCGCCGAGCCGTTCCACGGTGCTGCTGCAAGGCGAAAGCGGAACCGGAAAAGAGCTTATTGCCAAGGCGGTACACGCCAATTCTCCGCGCAAGGACCGGCCATTTGTGCCGGTGAATACCGGATCGATGCCCGGCGACCTGCTGGAATCGACTCTCTTCGGACATGTTCGCGGAGCATTCACCAGCGCAATCGCCTCGAAGAAAGGGCTGTTCGAGGTTGCGGATCGCGGGACACTGTTCCTGGATGAAATCGGCAGCATGAGCATGGAGACGCAGGCGAAAATCCTGCGCGTGCTGCAGGACCGCAAGTTCATGCACCTGGGAGGAGTTCAGGAGCTTCAGGTGGATGTGCGCATTATTGCCGCGACCAACGTGGACCTGAAGCAACTGTGCAGCGAGGGCAAGTTCCGCGAAGATCTTTACTACCGCCTGAACGTGATCAGCATCGACCTGCCGCCGCTACGGCAGCGCAAGGAAGATATCCCGCTGCTGGTGGAGCTGTTTATCCGCCGTTTTGCCGGGGAAAATGCGCGGCCCGTGACGCAGATTACGCAGGAGGCGCTGCGGGTGCTGCTGGACTACTCGTGGCCGGGAAACGTGCGCGAACTGGAAAACGTGGTGGAGCGCGCGGTGGTGCTCTCCACTGGCACGCAGATAGGGGTGGACCTGCTGCCCGATGCGATCCGGGGGCGGATGTCGATTACGGCGCTGCAGCACCAGCCGGACGCATCCCTGTTTGACATCATGGAGGAGTGCGAGCGGCGAATCATCATCGACATGCTGGAGAAATCGAACTGGAACCAGACGGAGGCGGCGGAGCACTTTCACGTTCCGCTTTCAACGCTGAACCAGAAGATCAAGCGGCTCAATATTGAGATACAGAAAAGAGGGCGGGAGTAGATTCGGGATTCTTAAGCTAATTATGCAATGTATTCCCGGATGTAATCGTTTTCGCTGTGCGCGAGTTCGTGGGCCGAGCCGTCGAAGAAGACCTTTCCATCGCGCAAAATCAGGAAGGTAGTATTGGGATTCTCCTGACCGGGGGCGATGGGCCGCATATGGTTCGAGGCGGTATCGAACGAGTGGGTGGCCATGGTAAAGGCATCCTGAATGCGGTGCGTGACCAGCAGAGCGCTGGTGCGAAAGACGTCGCGCTGCTTCACGATCAGTTCGATGATGGTGGTGGAGGTAACGGGGTCCAGCCCGGCAGTGGGCGAGTCGTAGAGCAGCAGCTCTGGCCCGGTAATGATGGCACGGGCAATGGCGACGCGGCGGCGCATGCCTCCGGAGAGTTCCGAGGGTAGCATGTCGATGGTGTTTTCGAGTTCCACGAAGCGCAAGGCTTCGCGCACGCGGCGGTCAATCTCTTCCTCAGTCAGCTTCTCTTCAAAGAGCCGGTAGCCAACGTTCTGGCGCACTGGCATGGAGTCAAAGAGCGCACTCTCCTGAAAGACCATGCCCACGCGGCGGCGAAGCTGAAAAAGCTCCTCTTCCTTCATGCGGGTTACCTCTTCGCCAAGAACCCAGATGCGTCCGCGATCGGGCTTGAGGAGGCCCAGGGCCAGCTTGAGGATCGTGGTCTTGCCGGAGCCGGCTACACCCATCAGCAGCTTGGTTTCGCCTGCGTGAAGCTCGAAGGTGACACCGTTCAAGACAGGATTGCGCTGGAACTCAAGATGAACATCCTCAAAGGTTACGGTAAGCCCGCGGGGCTCACTGGGCGGAGGAGAAGAAGCCGTGGATGTTTCGAGCGTGGGCATCAACGCATTCCGAAGATCGCCAGCAGCAGGCGGGTGTAGAAGAAGTCCACGATCAGGATAAGCACCGACGAGGCGACGACAGCCTGTGTCGTGGAACGGCCCACACCCTGGGTGCCGCCCGTGGTTGCCATCCCGTAGTAACAGCCGATGGTGGAAATGATGAAGCCGAACAGCAGAGGCTTGGTGAGGCCCATGAAAACGTCGGCAAAAACCAGCGACTGATAGGCGCTGTTCCAATACTGGTAGCTATCGAGTCCCAGGATAAGCGAGCCGACCATGTTGCCGCCCGAAAGTCCCACCAGGTCGGAGATGATGGTGAGGAAGAACAACATGAACACGGTCGCGATCACGCGAGGAGTCACCAGCTTTTTGGTGGGATCGGTGCCCAAGGCGCGCATGGCATCAATCTGCTCGGTAACTTTCATGGATCCGAGTTCGCTGGCCATGCCGGAGGCATTTCTGCCCGCGACCAGAAGGCTAGTTAGAACCGGACCGAGTTCGCGCACCATGGAGAGGGAAACCAATTGTCCGGTGAGCGACAGCGCCCCGAAGCGGGCGAGTGAGTTGGCGCTCTGCAGGGCGAGCACGGCCCCGGTGAAAAATCCGGTGAGCACAACGATGGGAATCGAACCGACCCCGATGGAGTCGGCCTGCTGCAGGGCATCGTTGAAGTAGCGCGGGCGGCGAAAAAGATTGGTGATGGAACGCCAGGCGAGGAGCGCGTAGTCCTGCACGGAGAGAACCCGATCTTTAAGGAAATCCGCCGGACCCGTGAGTTCCATAGAGCGGAATATAGCAGATGGGGCGCCGCGGGATGACGCGGAATCCAAACTGAAAAAGAACTAAGGCGGGAGGAAGTTCGCCAGGGACGGCCAGCAAAGGCCGTCCCTATGCGGGTGTTAGGGTGCCGGACCGCATCAGGAGGCGACGGCCGCGGGCTCCACGGCGCGGAGGTAGCCGCAGGTAATTGAGGGAGCTTCCTCGGACTTTCCGGAGCCTTTGGCCTTGCGGGGGCGGCGCTTGGGCTTAACCTCATCAGCCTCTTCCGCGCTGGCCGATGGGCGGCGATTGTTGGGGCAGACGAGGAATGTGCCGTCCTTGAGATTTTTTTCGATCAGATAGGGACTACCGCATTCCGGGCATGGCTGGGCCACTGGCTTGAAGGCGGAGGTGAATTCGCACTTGGGATAGTTCGAGCAGCCGAAGAAAATGTTCCCGCGGCGGCGCGCCTTCTTTTCCACCAGTTCGCCCTCTTTGCAATCGGGGCACTTCACGCCGATGAAGTTCTGCTTGATGTACTTGCACTCGGGATATCCCGAGCAGGAAATGAACTCGCCGTAGCGGCCGTGGCGAAGCACAAGGCTGCGGCTGCACTGAGGGCAGTTTTCGTCGAGCGGAATATCGGGAACTTTTTTGGCCTGGTCGAGGCGGCGCGTGGTGCGGCACTCGGGATATCCGGTGCAGGCCATGAACTGACCGAAGCGTCCGCGCTTGAGGACCATGACGCGCCCACAGTTCTCGCAATACTCCTCCTGCGAGGTTCCCTGCACGTCGGCGGAGTCGAGGTCCGTGAGGTTAATGGGATTTTCCTTGGTAAAGGTGCAGTCGGGATACGCACTGCACGCATAGAAAGACCCATGCTTGCCCCACTTGATGACCAGCGGAGAGGCGCATTTTTCGCACTTCTCCTCCGTGGGCTTCTCCATGCGCTTGATGTTCTCCATGTTCTTTTCAGCGTAGGAGAGGTCTTTCTTGAACTTCTTATAGAAGCCGGCAAGGGCTTCGGTCCATGTCTCTTTGCCCTCTTCGATCCCGTCTAATTCCTCTTCGAGTTTGGCGGTGTACTGGTAGTCGAAGATTTCGGCGAAGTTGGCGACGAGCAGGCCGGTGACGACAGTTCCGATTTCAGTGGGATAGAACCTGCCGCCCACCTTCTGCACGTACTGCCGCTCCTGAATGGTGCTGAGGATGGCGGAATAGGTGGAAGGACGCCCAATGCCGCGCTCTTCCAATTCCTTGACCAGCGAGGCTTCGTTGAATCGCGGCGGCGGCTCGGTAAAGTGCTGCTCGGGATTCAACGACTTGAATGTAAGCGTCTGGCCCGGCTCAAGAGGCGGAAGCTTGTGCTTGAGTGCTTCGTCTTCGTCGTCCTTGGCATCCTTGGATTCCTCGTAAACCTTGAGAAAGCCGTCGAACTTGAGGACGGAGCCGGTTACGCGGAACCAGTAGGTGTCTTTACCAGACTTGGCGTCGATATCGACGGTGGTCTGATCGAAAAGGGCGGAGTTCATCTGCGAGGCGACGAAGCGCTGCCAGATGAGCTTGTAAACCTTGTACTCGTCTTCCTGAAGATATTGCTGGATCGAGTCGGGGGTACGGGCGACGGCGGTCGGACGGATGGCTTCGTGTGCCTCCTGCGCATCCTTTTTCGACTTGTACACGTTGGCCGATTCGGGGAGATATTCGCGCCCGAACTGCTGCGGGATGTATTCGCGCACCTCCGCCAGAGCGTCATTGGAGACCCGGACGGAGTCGGTACGCATGTAGGTAATGAGTCCGACGAGACCTTCCTCTCCCAACTCAATGCCTTCATAGAGGCGCTGGGCGATCATCATGACCCGCTTAACGCTGAAGCGGAGCTTGCGCGAGCCATCCTGCTGAAGCTTGGAGGTGGTGAAGGGTGGAGCAGGCGAGCGGCGGCGCTCACGCTTGTCGACGGAGCGAACGCTCCACGCGGCCTTCTCAAGGGCGGAGACGATCCTTGCGGATTCCTCTTCGTTGCCGACTTCGACCTTTTCCTCGCCGATGCCGACAAAGCGGGCATCGAAGGCGGGAGGCTTGGGACCGGCGAGGTTGGCGTCGATGGTCCAGTATTCCTTCTTCTGGAAGGCCTTGATCTCGGCCTCGCGCTCGACGATCATGCGCAACGCAACGGTTTGAACGCGTCCGGCGGAGAGGCCGCGGCGCACTTTATCCCAAAGCAGGGGCGAAATCTGGTAGCCGACTAGGCGGTCGAGCACACGGCGGGCCTGCTGCGCGTCTACCAGGTTGCGGTCGATGACGCGGGGGTGCTCGAAGGCCTCCTGCACCGCCTTTTTAGTGATCTCGTTGAAGGTGACGCGCTGAATGCGGTCTGTGCCATCCTTCTTTTTCTTTTTGGCGCGGCCGGGCTCATCACCCAGCTCCTCGGCCAGGTGGGCGGCAATGGCTTCGCCCTCGCGATCAGGGTCAGGCGCGAGGTAGATGGCATCGGCGGACTTGGCGAGCTTCTTGAGCCGGGCAAGAACCTTCTCCTTGCCGGGAATTACGATGTACTCGGTGTCGAAGCTGTCTTCGACATCAACGCCCAGTTTGCTCTTGGGCAAGTCCTTGACGTGGCCAAGGGAGGCTTCAACTTCGAAGCCGCGTCCGAGATATTTCTGGATCGTCTTGGCCTTTGCAGGCGACTCGACGATAACTAGACTCGACAATCGGAACCTCTAGTGGGGACGAATTCCCCTTGAAGCTAGCATGGGAGTACACGGTTGCGCCATCCGGTAGTTCACAAAGAGGCATCAAACCGCGACCGCAAAGCACCGCAAATGGTTGCTGGCTAAAGGCTAAGACCGGGTCCCCCCGGAACCAGACTGTGCCCTGCCTAGAAAATCTTTACATAGTTCTTGCCCGGGAGCTGGCGAATCTTCCCCGCCAGCTCCAGTTCGAACAGGGCGGCAAATATCTCGGAAGAAGAGAGCTTCCCTTCCAACTGCTCTATCAGGGTATCGATCTGCGTGGATTCGTCGGCGCGGATCAGACCCAGCAGCTTACGCTCAGCGGGGGAGAGTTTTTCGTCTCTGGCATTTTCATCCTTAAATAAGGATGCGGTAGAAGCGGCTTCGGATTCAGAAGCCGGAGGAGCCAGCGCCATTTTGATGCCGGTGGGCAGCTCTTCCCAAACATCTTCCCAGGTGGCGGTAAGCTTGGCTCCCTGCTTGATGAGGGTATTGGGTCCCCAGGAGAGCTTGTTGGTCACGTTGCCGGGCACGGCAAACAGCTCCCGGTTCTGCTCCAGGGCGCAGCGGGCGGTGATGCGGGTGCCGCTGTACTCTCCGGCCTCCACCACGAGAACCCCGAAGGCAAGTCCACTGATAATGCGGTTGCGGATGGGGAAGTTCTGGGGCGCGGCAAAAGATCCCACGGGAAATTCACTCACGAGTGCGCCACCGAGATCGAGCAACTGATCGGCGATGCGGGCATTTTCGCGGGGATACATCACATCCACCCCGGTACCCAGCACTGCAATGGTTTTGGCGCGGGCGTTGATGGCGCCGCGGTGGGCGGCAGTATCCACGCCGCGGGCCAGGCCGCTGATGATGATGAGGCCGCGGGCAGCGAGGTCGCAGGATAACCGCTCGGCCATGCCCAGACCGTAGGGAGTGGGATGGCGGGTACCGACGACGGCAATGCCCGGCTGGACGAGAATGGAGGGGTCTCCGCGGACGTAGAGGACGACGGGAGGATCGTAAATCTGCCGTAGCTGTTCGGAATACTCAGGGCTGCCGGGAGTAATGATGTGGGCTCCGCAGGAGGCAGCGCGCAGCATCTCTTCCTGGGCCTGCTGCAAAGACTGGCCCTGGGCGATTGCCTGGGCTGAAACCGCTCGCAGACCGGAGGCTTCCAGTTCGGTTAAGGAGGCGCGGAAGATGTTTTCCACGGAGCCAAAGTGCTCCAACAGGCGGCGTACGGAGGTTTTCCCCACACCCGGGGTAAGGGAAAGGGCCAGCCAGAAGACTTCATTGGAAGGCGACGGAAGAGCGCTCGACATAGTTGGTTAAGGCAGCCGGAGCGCGTGACTTTACACGCGGGGCGAGAGGGACGTCAAGAATGCCGGGTTTGCTAAAATTTAAAATTCTATGCAAAGGCTGCGGATTTCCGCGATCTCGTATCTGAACACCGCTCCCCTGATGTGGGATTTTGAGCATGGGAGGCCGCCCGGGGACGGGCTTCAAGGGGAGACTTACGTCCTGCCGGGGGATGCGGGGGAGGTGGAAATCTCCTACACGGTGCCGTCGCAATGCGCCGAGAATCTGCGCTCAGGGGCGGCGGATGTGGGAATTATCCCGGCCTTTGCCTTTGCAACCACTCCCAATCTCACAATTCTGCCGGATGTGGCCATCGCCGCCAAGGGCGCGGTGCGTTCGATTCTACTGATCAGCCGGAAACCAATGGAAAAGATCGCCACGGTGGCTGCCGACAGCTCGTCACGAAGCTCGGTCGCCCTGCTGGAGATTCTATTTCGCAAGTTTCTGGGGGGAGCACGGCAACTGATTCCCATGGAGCCCGGGGTGGAGGCGATGCTGAGGGTGTGCGACGCCGGACTGCTGATCGGCGACTCGGCGCTGCGGATTCAGGCTGAAGGTTCGGGTCACTTTGTTTACGATGTGGCGGAGTTATGGAAGCGCTTCACGGGGTATCCCTTTGTTTTCGCCTTCTGGGCGGCACGACGGGAGGCGCTGACGGAAGCGGCGGGCAACAGCGGAACAGAAACCGCCCACGCGCTGGCGCGAATGTTCCGCGAATCGCGGGAACACGGACTGGAGCCAGCGAATGTGGAGCATGTGGTCCGCCAATGGGCCCCGCATGTGGGAGTGAGCGAGGCAGTGGCCCGGGAGTACATCACCCGGAGTATCCACTACTACCTCGATGAAGAATGCGTGGCGGGGCTGAAGTTGTTTTACCGGTATGCCGCCGAGTGCGGGTTGATTCCGCGCTCTCCGGAGCTGGGGGCTGTGGGACAGCCGGGCTCCCTTCCAGTGGAGAAGGCCGGGTAGCCTTTACCGGTTGTTTTCGGGTTTTTTAAGGATTTCCGCGCGATAACGCTCCGCATCACACTGCCTTTGGACTAAAGGTAACTTTCGAGCACAGACGGGAATACGGAACATGTGGTTGCTGTGGATGGACATCGCCGCGTGGCAACACCGTATCCGGCGGCTCGGAGGGTTCGGGCTGATTGTCGTGGGAATCCTCGACAACTCGGTGGTGCCAATGCCGGGCAGCATGGACGCGCTGACGATTGTGCTGTCGGCCCGCAATGGAAACTGGTGGCCCGCCTATGTGGTGACGGCCGTGGTGGGGTCGATGCTGGGGGCATACATCACCTACAGGATGGCGAGCAAGGGCGGCAAGGAAACGCTGGAAAAGAAGATCGGAAAGAAGCGGGCGGAGCAGGTTTACGGCAAATTCCAGAGGGGCGGTTTTGCCACGGTATTTGTGGGATGCATGCTGCCGCCACCGTTCCCGCTGGTGCCGGTGATTATGGCGGCGGGGGCAATGCAGTATCCGGCGAAAAAATTTCTGGGCGCGGTGGCCGCCGGGCGGGGGATACGATACACGGCCGCGGCCTACATCGGACACCGGTATGGCACGGGGATCATCGGTTTCTTTTCCCACTACCGGAGGCCGCTGCTCTACGCCGTTGTGAGTCTGGCAGTTGTGGCCGGGATGGGAGCCGCGGTGTACTTCGGGTGGTACCGGCGGCGGGCGGCGGCCGTCAGTTGAGGAGCGCGGTTGCTACAATAGGTTAATTCCAATATGTCCCTTACAAAAGCAGAAGCGCTGGAGATGTTCCGTTCCGATGACCTGATTGGAATCGGAATGGAAGCCGACGCGTTGCGGCGAAAGCTGCACCCGGAGGGCGTTGCCAGCTACGTAATCGACCGCAACATCAACTACACCAACTTCTGCACGGAATACTGTACGTTCTGCGCTTTTTACCGTCCGCTGAAGGGCAAACTGGCGGCCGAGGGCTACATTCTCGATCTGGATACGATCTACGAAAAAATCGCCGAGACAGTGGAGCTGGGCGGAACCGGAGTGTTGATGCAGGGCGGGCTGCATCCCGACCTGAAGATCGAATGGCATGAGCAGATGCTGAGCGGAATCCGGCAGCGGTTCCCCAAGGTGCACCTGCATTGCTATTCGGCGTCGGAAATTCTGGCGGTTGCGGAGTACAGCAATCTTTCCCTGAGGGACACGATTGCGCGCCTGCGGGATGCCGGGCTGGATTCGATTCCCGGAGGCGGAGCGGAAATTCTGGACGACGAGGTGCGCTTTCGCATCGCGCGTCTGAAGTGCCTGACGGCGGACTGGCTCAGCGTGCATCGCACCGCGCATGAACTTGGAATGCGTACGACGGCGACGATGATGTTCGGCGTGGGCGAAACCATTGAGCACCGCGTAAACCACCTGCAATGGCTCTACGACCTGCAGGAGGAGACGGGCGGATTCACGGCATTTATCCCATGGAGCTTCCAGCCCCAGAACACCGCGCTGGGCGGGCGGGGATGGGAGGAAGCCACGGCGGTGGAGTACCTGAAGGTGCTGGCGATCTCGCGGCTCTTCCTCAGCAATATAAAAAATGTACAGTCCAGCTGGGTAACGCAGGGCTTGAAAGTCTGCCAGATGGGGCTGCGCTTCGGCGGCAACGATGTGGGCTCGGTAATGCTGGAAGAGAATGTGGTGCGTGCCGCCGGGGTTAACAACTGCACGACGGAAGAAGAACTGCGCCGCATGATCCGCGATGCTGGCTTCAAGCCGGTGCAGCGGGATACGCTTTACCGGACGTACTTTCTGAACTGAAGCCGTTTCCGGCGGAAACTCCTGCGCCGCCTTACTTCGAGCCTTGCTTTCTTCATCACGCTTCTCTCATCACAAAAATTGCGCGTGCGGCGATCCTCATGGGAGCGATGCGTACCGGCAAATCCGGGATGATCGGAGGATGGCAGTATTGCCGGACGAGCGCGATTGGCGGGTCTGGTCCCAATTCAACTCTCTGCCTCCGCTTGAGTCGGACTGTTAGAATGGCGCGTATATCATGCTTGCGTACGTGCCGCTGCGGGTATTCGCCGTCATTCTGCTGGTGGCAGCCAATGCTTTTTTTGTGGCGGCCGAGTTTGCACTGGTCAGCGTCCGCGAGACCAGCATTGCGCAGATGGTCGAGGCCAGGCGCATTGGAGCGCGCATCGTCCAGCGGCTGCACGGGCGGATTGATGAGGTACTGAACGCCGTGCAGTTCGGTATTACCCTGGCCAGCCTGGCGCTGGGGTGGGTGGGCGAGCCGGCGTTGGCCAAGCTGATCGAACCGGCATTCCAGAGCGTTCCCTACGCTCAGATTTACTTCCACACGGCCGCCATCATTTTTGCCTTCGCACTGATCACCTACATGCACGTCATCCTCGGGGAGGTAGTCCCGAAGTCGGTGGCCCTGCAACGTCCGGAGCGCGTGGCATTGGCCGTGGCCGGGCCGATGGATTTTTTCATGCGGCTGTCGAGTCCGTTTTTGCGGGTGATGACGGGCTCGGCACGGATGGTGCTGAAGATGTTCGGTATGCAGGCGGTGCATACCGGCACGGTTCACTCGGCGGAAGAGCTGCGCATGATGGTGAGCAATGCGGGCCGTTTTGGAGTGGTCCCCGAGTTCGAGGAAGAGATCATCCTTCACGCGCTGGAGATGCAGGACCTGACGGTGCGGCAGGTGATGGTGCCGCGGACCAGCATCTTTTCCCTGCCCTCGGATATGCCGCTGGAGCAGGCGCTGGGGCGGGTGGTGGAAGAGCTGCACTCGCGCGTTCCCGTATATGACCCGCATGGCGGCCAGGAACAGATTGTGGGGCTGCTCTACAGCAAAGACCTGACGCGCTGGATGCGGTCCCTGTTTACATTGCCCAAGGGCTCGCCCGCAGCCGCGAGGCTGGAACGGCTGCGGGTCCGGGATATCATGCACGACATCCTGGTAGTTCCCGAAACCAAGCCGCTGGCCGACCTGCTGGAGGAGTTCAAGACCCGCAAGCGGCACCTGGCCATCGTGGTGGATGAGTTCGGATCGACCGCGGGAGTGATTACCGTGGAGGATGTGCTGGAACAGATCGTGGGCGAGATCGACGACGAGTTCGACATCCCCCCCAGAATGCTGGCGCAGGATGGGAGCCCCATGCTGCTCGATGGGTTCACCAATATCCGCGATTTGCAAACGCAGTACGACATCGTGCTTCCCGTGGATCAGGGATTCGAAACGCTGGCGGGATTTGTGTTGTGGCAGCTGCAGAGACTGCCGGTCATGGGAGACAGTTTCGAGTTCGAAAACCGGCGTTACACCGTGGTGGAGATGGAAGACAACCGCGTGTCGCGTGTGCGGATTGAGGCTCCGGAGGCCGTGGAAACGAAGCCGCGGGAAGACGCTTAGTTCGGGATATTTTCATGCTGCGATTTGTGACATCGCGAATGCTCTACCTGCTGCCGGTGATATGGCTGGTGGTGTCGGTGGTGTTTCTGCTGATCCACCTGGTGCCGGGCGATCCCATACAGCAGATGCTGGGAGAGGGAGCGGCCCCGGCTGACATTGAAGCCACCCGGCATGCCTATGGACTCGACCTTCCGCTGGGAACGCAATATGTGAATTATTGGAAGGGCGTGCTGCGGGGAGACCTGGGGCAGTCGTTGCGGTTTCAGCAGGATGTTTCGAGCATTCTTGGGCAGCGGTATCCATTTACCCTGCAACTCACACTGGCATCGCTGGCGATGGCGCTGGCGGTGTCCATACCAGCGGGCGTGTTTTCGGCAAGCAGGCGCAACCAGCGGACCGACCACGTGATTGGATTCGTAAGCCTTCTGGGATTGTCGTTTCCCAATTTTGCACTGGGACCGGTGCTGATCCTTTTCTTTGCGATCAGGCTGGGAGTGCTCCCGGTATCGGGTTCAGGAACCATGCTGCACCTGGTGCTGCCTGCTGTGACCATGGGCGGGGCGCTGGCGGCGATTCTTACGCGCATGGTGCGCAC
>DASZRZ010000170.1:0-2746 GCA_035548935.1 Terriglobales bacterium | reverse complement strand
TTGGGCGTTGTTGACGAACAATTCGAGTTCGTATTTCCGTTTCCGCATGGCCACCGGGAAGTGATCATCCACATCATGTCCGGCCTTCAGGATACCTATTGGATTTGCATTGCCGACCGTACCGCGGATAGCAGTATCCGGGCTCAGATGAAGGAGTTCCTTGGAGCCAAGGGAGTTTCGCCCAACTAGCGCCGGCGGGCCCAGACCATGCATTTATGGAGTATGGCTCCATAAATACATACAAATTTCAGTCTGTGCGCTGAAGGAGTGCAAGGCGGACCTCTCTCTTATCTTTCTACCAGTTCTCCGTTCTTACCAATGGTTACACGCGGCACGGGTTTCAAAGGCACAGAAAGATTGTAGCGGGCGTGCCTGAGTTCACCCGTGCGCACCAGGGCCCCTTTGTCTGTCAGATCCACCAAATCACGGGTTGCGGTTGCGGGAGACGCTCCGGTAATCGTGCTGTACTTACCTGCGTTTAGGCCCCCCTTGAATCCTTCCGGGCCTTCCTTGAACATCCTTAGTAACGCTTTTTGTTGCCGCTCGTTGAGATGGTCCTGCAGCCGGTCGAACAACTTCGTCTTCTCGATAAGGAACTCAGTCAGCGCCAGCGTACGGCGCTGCGCTTCGATGGTTATGCCTGCAAACCAGGCGAGCCATTCGGTAATTTCCGTTCCTTTGCTGGCTGCCTCCAGGGCATCGTAATAACGTGCTTGCTGTCCCAGGATCGTGGCCGCAAGCACGATGAGGGAGGGTCGCCCGAGGCTTTGAGCCAGGGATTTTTCAGCAATTGCCCGGCCGATTCGGCCATTGCCATCTTCAAACGGATGGACGGATTCAAAGTACAGATGGGCCGTTCCTGCCCTTGTGATGGCCGGTAATGGAGATGGGCCTCCGGGAGCCGTGCTGTTGAACCAGTCGATGAATCTATCCATCTCGTGCGGCAGCTTATCCGATGGCGGAGCTTCGAAATGGACTATGGTCGCGCCTATGGCCCCGGAGACAACCTGCATGGGCTGTGTACTGGTCCGATAGCAGCCGATATCGTTAAGGTCGTGCCGTCCGCTCATCAGCATCTTATGCCAGCTGAAAAGCTTCGCTTTCGACAGGGGAGCCGGAAAGGTGCGGTAAAGATCGACCATCATCTCCGCGATCCCCTGCTCTCTGGGAGCGATTCTCCGATTGTCACCCACCAATCCCAGTTGCCTTTGGATGGAAGACTGGACGCTGACGCGGTCAAGTATCTCGCCTTCGATGGCGGAAGTCGTCAGGGCTTCCGTGCTCATCGCTTCCACGGTCAGCTGATTGCGGTCCTCTTCGCCGAGGTACTTGTACGTGCCCAGCAACACACCGCCCGTGACGAGGAATTGCTGCTCCGCCAAGGCAAAACGGTCGTTTTTCCAGCTAAACTCAGGCCACCCGGGTTGTTGCCAGTTCCATTTCATGAGCGATAGGCTCTTGTTCTATCGCTCAACATATCTTATAAAGTGAGCGATAGCAACAATGCCTATCGCTCAATAGACCTCAACACTACGCAACGGCGCTCCTGGGAGCCGCTTGCGTTGCGATGTCGGATGTAAGGTGGGATTTCGAGAAGATCGAATGGTGGGCGCTGCAGGATTTGAACCTGCGACTTCCACCGTGTGAAGGTGGCACTCTACCGCTGAGTTAAGCGCCCTCTGCAATACATTCAAACACTGAGCGTAAAATCTGGCAAGTCCGCCCACCGTCCGGCGAGTCGCGTATTCCAACCGTGCGCGAGTTAGGGCGCTTATGGCGCGGGCTGGGAAGGTCGCGGGCTTCCGCCAGTGGGGGATGATGTTCCGGCGCTTGCCTGGGAAAAATTAGCCGCATTGGATTGCGTTCCAAGGGTAAAGAAGAAGCTGGCGCCCTGTTCAATTCCTCCCGTAGCCCACACCTCGCCGGCGTGCCGCTGGATAATCCGTTGAACGGTGGCCAGGCCAATGCCATTGCCGGTGAACTCCGAGTTGGTGTGCAGCCGCTGGAAGGGCTTGAAGAGCCGTTGGGACTGACTTGGATTAAATCCCGCTCCATCGTCCCGCACATAAAAGACGCTTTCGCCCTGGCGCAGTTCGCTTCCGAATTCGATCCGCGCGGTTGCATGGTGCGACGTGTACTTCCAGGCATTATTGAGCAGGTTTTCCAGGGCAATCCGCAGGAGCCGTTCGTCGCCCTGCACCTTCGGCGTATCCGGAATCAGGAATTCCACCCGGCGCTGCGGCTCGCGCCGTTGCAGGTTCGCCGCTATGGATCTGGCAATGGCGCTCAGGTCCACATTGTCGGTCTGAATCAGGCTGGTGGAAACCTGGGAGAGCTTCAGCAGGTCTTCGATCAGCTCGGCCATGCGCATGGTGGCATTGCGCACCTGTTGCAGGCACTCCCGCCCGTTGGCATCGAGCTTGTCGGCATATTCCGTTTGCAGCACGTAGCTGAAACCGTTAATGACCTCCAGGGGCCCCCGCAAATCGTGGGAGACGGAATAAGAGAAAGCCCGCAGCTCCTGATTGGAGATTGCCAGCTGATTGGTGCGCTCCTGCACCTTCTGTTCGAGATGCTCCCGTGCGACGCCCAGCGCGTCATCGCGCTGCTGAATCTTTGCCAGCATGGAGTTGAACGATTGAATCAGAAGGTCCACTTCGTCGTGATCGCCGGTGCTTTGGGCTCGCACCGAGAAGTCCTGAATACGCTCGATCTCCTGCGCCGTGTTTGCCAGTTTGATGATGGG
>DASZRZ010000169.1:0-9314 GCA_035548935.1 Terriglobales bacterium | reverse complement strand
CGATCACCATCGGCGAGGATGGCACCGTCTCCGTAACCCAACCGGGACAAACGCAGGCGCAGCAGGTGGGCAACATCCAGCTCGCTCTCTTCCCCAATGCAGGGGGCTTGAACAGTATCGGGCAGAATCTCTTTCTTCAGACCAGCGCCTCTGGCGATCCGGTCATCGGCACTCCGGGTGGAGCCGAAGGGCTCGGCGGACTCCAGCAGGGAATGCTGGAGCAGTCGAATGTCAATGTCGTCGAAGAGTTTATTCAGATGATCGTGGCCCAACGTTCCTACGAATCCAATTCCAAGGTTGTTAGCGCCGCCGATCAGATGTTCCAGCAGGTGAACAATCTTGTTCGTTGAATTTAACCGCCGCATGAATGGATTTGCCAGGCTCGCCGGTCTGCAAGCGCTATTGCTCGGCAGCCTGACGTCCCTTGCTGTGCCTGTCCCGAGACTTCCAATCTCCTCCGGGCAGGTGCTCGCGGCTCTGCGGACGGACAAAGTTACGGCAGAGGCTGAAGGCGGCCGCGTGGAGTTTCTCTCCGTTGTCACCTCATCGGTTGCGAAACCTCGATTACGGGTCGTGGAACTTGCGAAGCTCACGCCGGAATCCCTGCGCATGCGATTGCAGTGCAATACCAACCGGGAGTGCCTTCCCTTTCTGGCGATTCTGCACGTAGCTTCCCAGGCGGAGAGAGACCAGATACTGGCTCTATGGCATCAGCGTAGCCCGCAGTCAAGGGACGCGCACATGACTGCAAGGCTCTCGCCTGCGCCCAATATTGTGCGGGCTGGAAGCGCGGTGAAGCTCTTGATCGATGGCAAAAACATGCGGATTACCGTTCCGGTTGTCTGCCTGCAAAGCGGCAGGCAGGGACAGACGATCCGCGTTGCCAGCAGCGACCGTAAGCGCGTCTACCAGGCCCAGGTGATCTCGCAGGAGTTTGTAAGAAATACGCTATGACTCGTACCCGGAACCAGATCGTGATTTTGTTGGCCGTGTCTTGCATCTTCGCGTTGCCTAACGCGCAGGCGAAGTCGCAACGGCCCACGAAAGAGCTGCGGGCCGACTACCTTGCGCGTGTACGGCAGGAGATGCCTTCCACTTCCACGGAACCATCGTTGGGCAGCCTGTGGGTGAATGGCGGCGGACTGACCGACCTGGCTTCGGATTACAAGGCTCATCAGACCGGAGACACCATTGTGATCCAGGTCTTTCAGCAAACCACCGCTGAATCCAATGGCGACGTGAATACCGACCGTTCGTACCAGGGAAATTCAGCGATTACCGGCCTGCCGGCCAAGATAAAAACCGGTGGAGTGGATCCGCTTATCGGCCTCCAGTCGTCCGCTGCATTGAAAGGCCAGGGCAGCGCAAACTCATCGTCCAAACTCCTGACCACGCTCACGGGAGTGGTAATCGGAGTTCTTCCCGGCGGCAATCTGGTGGTCGAGGCGCAACGGCACGTATTGATGAACAACCAGAACGAAACCATGATCGTGCGCGGCGTGGTGCGGCCTGGCGATGTCTCAAGCCTGAATACAGTTTCTTCCACGGTTCTTGCGAATCTGGAAATCGAATTGAAAGGAAAAGGGGTTATTTCCGACGCCACACGGCGTCCCAATGCCCTCATCCGAATACTGCAATGGCTCACAATTTTCTAAGGCCGGATCACTCGCTTCGCAGCATTCGCCGGTGCCTGCCGGCGTGTGTCCTGATTCTTATGATGTGCGTTTCCCTGTTGAACGCTGCGGCGGAAACGACAGGAAGCACATCGCGGCAGGTTCTGCTGCGGGATATCACCACGATCTCCGGCGTGCGGTCGAACCCCCTGCTCGGATATGGAATTGTAGTTGGTCTTAACGGCACGGGTGACCGCCGGCAAACGTTGTTCACCACCCAGATGCTGGCCAGCGCCCTTCAAAAGATGGGTGCGCAGATTCCCGCAGCCTCCGTGCGGGTCAATAATATTGCGGCTGTAATGGTTACCAGTTCCCTTCCGGAATTTGCCAGGCCGGGCATGACCCAGGATGTGCTGGTCTCTTCCATGGGCGACGCGAAAAGTCTTGAGGGCGGAGTTCTTCTACTCACATCACTGCGGGGCGCCGACGGAGAGATCTACGCGGCGGCCCAGGGACCGATCACATTCGGTGGATACTCGGCCGGCCTCGGAGGAAACAGCAAGCAGGTAAACTCCACCACCGTGGGACGCATTCCCGAAGGCGCTACGGTTGAGCGCGATGTATCCATTGACCTCAGCAAGATGAAAACCGTCTCCTTGATGTTGCGCGACCCCGATTTTTCAGCGGCGCGAGACGTGGCAGCGGCAATCAATCACGAATTTGGCAAGGAAGTTGCCACTCCTCTCGACAGCCGCAGAATCGATGTGGATGTAAATCATTCCGGGATTCCTTCGGTTCCCATTCTGATTGCCAAGGTGCAGAACCTCGGAATCTCCTTCCATCCGCCAGCCAAGGTCGTCATCAACGAACGCACGGGAACCATTGTGATGGGCGCCGACGTCAAGCTCTCTCCCGTGGCGGTCATGCACGGAAATCTTACGGTCGAGGTGGCAACCACTTTTTCAGTTTCGCAGCCTGAGCCATTCTCTAAAAATGGCGACACGGTGGTTGTACCCCAGCCTGAATTGCATGTGAACGCCGAGGCCGCGCGCTCCATCCGCCTGGCAGACGGAGCCAGTGTGGAAGAGTTGATCAATGGACTCCAGTCGATTGGGGCAACGGCCAGAGACATCATTTCCATTCTGCAGTCCATCAAGGCAGCCGGTGGATTGCATGCTGAACTGGAGGTTCTCTAAGCATGGGTGACATGATGGCTCTTCGTCCAGCCTTGAACGGTGTGGATGCAAGCATGGCGGAAAGTACGCGCATCTCCCGTAATCTGCAATCGGCCAAGGATAACCCTTCGAAGATCGAGAAGTCGGCTCATGAGTTCGAGGCTCTGCTGGTCGGCAAATGGCTGGAGCAGGCCCAGCAATCATTTGCCACGATTCCGGGCGGCGAAGAAGACAAGGATGCCGACCCGGGACACGACCAGCTCCAAAGTATTTCCATACAGGCGCTTGCCTCCAGCATCAGCAAAAATGGTGGCCTGGGTATCGCCAAAATGATTCTGAAGAGTATTCATGCCTCCGATTCGCCGCCCCCGGTTGAGAACAAGGGGCAAGTTGGGCCGGAAAATAACACACTGGAGCCCAATGGAATCAAATAGATACGGGCATGATGGCAAGGCCCGTCCGGCATTAAAGTTCGGGGGCAAGGTGCCGATTAATAGATATCTAATCTGTTGCAGTGAGGTTGTGGCATGAGAATCGAATTCAATTCACCTGGCGTGGACGGAATCACCGTCCAAAAAAATGGCAAGGAAGCGAATCGGGCAAACCAGTCCGGGATTTCCGACAGCACTACCCTTTCCGACCACGCTAAAAAAGTTCCCGGCTTTATTTCGCAGGCGCTTTCGACCCCTGAGATCAGAAGCGAAAAGGTCAACTCTCTGCGCCAGGCAGTTCAGAGCGGCGAATATTCCCTGGACCCCGGCGCGATTGCCGAAGCAATGCTGCCCTGGCTTGGCTGAGATATCAGGCCCGGATAAAAAGAGAAACCAACGATTGAGTACAACGACCTCAAGACGGGAAGAAGCAGAAATGAATCTTGCGGCGCAACTGGAGTTGCTGGCGCAGCGGATTTCCAGCGCTATTTCCTGCCTGAAAGAGAACGACCTTCAGGGATTCGAATCACTGATCGCTGAACAGGAGCGGGTTTGCGTTACGTTGCGTGAAACTTTTGTTCAACCGCAACCCGTGGCCGCAAAGGCTGCCGCTACTTCCGAAAAAGTTTTCACTGCATTTCGCGCCTTGGCCGAAACGAATCGTCTATACGCCGAAGTGTTGCGGCGCTCGAAGATATCCAACGACCTGATCTCGCTTCTGTACGGGGGCTATGAACAGGGCTACAAAACCCCATCTCTGGAGGCGTCCATCAGCCTTCGGGGATCTTCGTGGGAGGCATAAAAGATGTCGGGTCTTACAGCTTCCATGATGATGGCAGTGCAGTCCGTGCTGGCCAACCAGGGCGCACTGGAAGTCACGACCGACAACATCGCCAACGCGAATACCCCCGGATACACCCGCAAGCGCCCAGTTCTGGTCGAAGGTCCACCGGCACTGGAAGGAAATCTCGTCGTAGGAACCGGGGTGCGTTTTCAGGGAATTCAAAGCATACGAGACCGGCTGATCGAGTTCCGCATCAATGACGAAACCGCACAGCAGGCGCGGGCCGACTCTCAACTGGCAGCTCTGCAGCAGGTGGAAAATCAGTTTTCCAGCGACTCCAGTGGCCTTAGCGCGGACATGACCGCGTTCTTCAATGCCGTCAGCCAGCTTTCCCTGGATCCCAGCAGCGCATCGCAGCGGCAGGCGGTGCTTACCAAGGCGCAGAATGTCGCCGACTCATTCCACAATTCCGCCACTCTTTTAAACCAGGTGCGGGCCAACCTCAACCTGTCGGTGGGGGAATCCGTTCAACAGGTCAACGCTCTCACACAGAAGATCGCCGAGCTTAACGGGAAAGTAGATCAGATGCAGAAGCTGGGCCAGGAGCCCGGTGGCCTGGAAGATCAGCGGGTCGAACTGATTAAACAATTATCCGGCTTGATCGACGTCAATACGATTACCACCGAACACGGTGACACCCTTACGACCGGCGATGGCACCGCATTGGTGGTCGGCGGTCAGAGCTTTTCCTTACAGCTTTCTGCAGATAGCGCCGGAATGCAGCGTGTTATGGCATTCGGGCAGGATATTACAGCCTCGATTAAGGGAGGCAAACTGGCCGGCGCTCTCAATGTGCGGGACCAGGTTATTCCGGACCTGCAGAACAAGATCGACACCCTGGCCAGCGATTTTGCCTCGGCAATCAACACCGCGCATCGAAGCGGCTTCGACCTCAATGGGGCCGCCGGGGGAGACCTTTTTTCCGTTTCCTCTACGGTTGCCGGATCAGCCTCCAGTATTGGTGTGGCCATTAACAGCACCGACAAGATTGCCGCCAGTTCCGATGGATCGGCAGGAAGCAGCGGCAACTGTACGGTTCTAACCGCGGTGCAGAATCAAAAGCTGTCATCGGGCGCAAACGCCCTGGAGAGCTACTCCAATATCGTCTTCCGCGTCGGAAGTCTTACCGCTCAGACAAAAGCGGAGATCGACGCCACGGACGTCACCTTACAGCAGCTGCAAAATCAGCGGGGCAGCATTTCCGGCGTCTCCATCGATGAGGAAAGTGCAAACCTGATCCGGTATCAGCATGCCTTTCAAGCCGCGGCGAGGGTCGTCTCGGTAATCGATGAGATGACTCGAACCATACTTCAGATGACGTCGTAATAAGGCCAACCATGCGTGTCAATCCCGATTTAACACCCGACGTTCTCGCGGCCATCTCTCGCGCCATGAAGCAGGAGAATACCGCTCTTAACCAGATCTCCACCGGAAAGCGCGTTTCACGTCCTTCGGATGACCCCCTGGCGGCCTCTGCTCTGGTACAGAATCAGGCCCGCAGCGACCGCACGGATCAGTACGTCCAAAATGGCAAGAGCGCACAGTCCCTGCTGCAGATGGCGGACTCGACGCTTGGCCTGGTGGTCAGCTCCCTGACCCGCGCTATTTCTCTGGGAATTGAGGGCGCCACCGGAACAGTATCAAACGACAACCAGCAGCAGATCGCGCAGGAGATCGAAGGAATTCGCGATCAGGTGGTTCAGCTCGCGAACGTATCCGTCAATGGACGCCATGTTTTTGCGGGCACTGTGATTGGATCCGATCCTTTCACCGTTGACTCGGCCCAGCCCTCGGGCGTCGCTTATGGAGGCAACTCCGGAACTAACAAGATTGAGGTGGCCGATGGCAGAACCATTCAAATCAACCTGCCCGGGGACCAGGTGTTCCAGGCTTCAGGCGCAAATGTGATGGATTCGCTGCAAAAGCTTATCGTTGCCCTAAAAGCCTCGGATCGCACGGCCATCTCGGACGCCACCGCCGACATTCGCAACGCCATGGAGCACGTAAGCCTGAACCGTGTGACTTACGGAAATGCCATGTCGCAATTACAGTCCAACGATTCTTTTCTTCAGCAGGAAAAGCTCCAGCTCAAGTCCGAGGAAAACGATATCGCGGGAATCGATATGGCGGAGGCTGCAATCAACCTGAACAATGCCCGCAACGCACATGATGCTGCCCTGTCGGCGGCGGCCAAGGTTCTCCCGTTGTCCCTACTGGATTATCTGAAGTAGAAGTAACAGCCCAACGCAGTGGCAGACGAAATACGCTATGCGCTTACCGCAGCAGCGGCGCGGCG
This sequence comes from Terriglobales bacterium, assembly GCA_035548935.1. Taxonomy (GTDB): domain Bacteria; phylum Acidobacteriota; class Terriglobia; order Terriglobales; family Acidobacteriaceae; genus DASZRZ01. Next base: position 2,955 of record DASZRZ010000169.1, on the reverse strand, counting down.
CTTCTCATGTCGCTCTTTTTTCTGATCGTAGAGCATCTTATCGGCCCGCTCGAGCAGTTGCTCGGCGCTCTCGCCGGCCTGGTATTCCGCTATACCGCGGCTTGCTCCAACGTTAACCTTCACCTGTTTACCCGAACATTCCAGCATAAACTCACCGAAGGAAGAGATGCGGATTCGATCGGCAAGCTTGCCTGCATCTTCCAGCCGGCAGTTTGGCAGCAGCACTGCAAACTCATCCCCGCCCCAGCGGCAGGCGATGTCTCCGCCTCGAACTGAGTCTTTCAATCCGCTGGACACGGCCTTAAGAAGCTGATCGCCGCTGTTATGACCATAGGTGTCGTTCACCTGTTTAAACCCATCCATGTCGAAGAGAAGAAGACTGAACGACTTACCGGAGAGGATTGCATTCTGAACCTCACGTTCCAGCTTTCTTCGATTTGCCAGGCCTGTCAGCGGGTCGGTCTCCGCCGTTGTTTCCGCGGTAACCAGGCGCTCCGTAATGGCCTTGATCTGCTTTTCGAGGTTCACCACGCGGGTTTGCCCCTCCCGCTCCATGTCGGAGGCCATCGTTTTCAGTTCCAGCAGTCTTTGGGATAGCTGCTTGCGCAACTGAATGATGTTATTCAGGCGCGACGCATCTTCAATGCCAGATACCAGCTGCTTCAGTTGATCGCTACGCTCGACACTGTTCTGAGAAAAAGACGTTGTGGCATCGGCCAGAATCTTGATAATCGACTTGTATTCCTGTTCCTTGCGGCCGGCGGAAAGTACAACCTCTCGCAGTAGATTCTCGGCTTCCTTCTCAATTGTCGCTTTGTTCTTCTCAAGAACTTCCAGTGCCGGCTGGTTGGCCGCGCTTAGTCGGACGGAAATGAGCCCTTCCTGCAATGGCTTGCTCGGAGTAATGCCGACGAGTTCGGAAATCTTCTCGATTACCCCGGCAAAGATCGCGCAGGTTTGCGCAACAACCCGGGTACGAACTTCAGCCTCATCCAACGTGTTGATATGGCGCGCAATTGATATCATTTTGACTTCCTGATGCTCTTTATGGAGCTCTCCCAATGCGCGGGAGAATCCATACTATCGCCCATTAAGGGAAATACTTTAATCCTGTGTGAACACAATGGTGCTATGCCCTCGGTGAGGGAAAGGGCGGGCATGGCGGATGGCAATAACAGGGTGTTGTGACAATAAAACTGGGTCTCTGGGCTTCAAAAGTTAGACTACTTCGCCTTTCAAAGCGAACACCAGAGGTCTTAGAACTGGCGAGCTAATTCCCCCCTTTTTGCTGTGAAGTCGAGGCACCGGAAACCACGGTTGTCATCTTGCGGATCATGCCGTCGGCTTTGCTGAGGACATAGATTTCGCCATCGCCGCCAATTACCAGGCGTACGTCGGCGCGGCCCCCGCCATAGACAACGCCTTCCGGGTCCGTCTTCGGCTGGGTCTTGGCTTCATCCTTCCAACCTGTGGTTGCCCCACCGGCGCCAGGCAGGACGCGATCGGGAGCGGCTATGCCTCCCTTTTGCTTGTAGGTTTCGGCAACAATGTCAAACATGCGCCGCTTTGCCGGAGCCGGAGCAGTGGCGCTCTTGTACACGATTTGCAGCTCGCGTACCTTTGACTGCTGTTTACGGCTCCCCTTCGTGGCCAGCATCTCCGCCAGGTCGGTATAGAAAATACGTCCTGTCGTCATATCATTAAAGATGTACTTGCCTTGCAGCTGCGGCATCAATTTGCCCCGGTAGACAACACCGCTGCCTAACGAATCTCCCTCATTATGGCTGTAAGCGGCAGCGGGATACACGGGGACCACCGGATCACGCAATCCCTCTACCTTCAGCAAATCCTCCTGTGGAAAAGGGATGGGAGGGCTCACCTGGCTGCCGGTCTTGGTGTTGTTCGCGCCCCCGACAAATACCTGCTCGTCACCCTCACGTTCGGCATAGCCGTAGTTCCCACCCTTGGTGACGATGTTGACCTCTTCCCACGACTTCAGACCGATGTCATTCACAATCAGAGCCTTGGAACTCACGTCCCAGAACATCCGGTGAGGGTTGCGGAAGCCATAAGCAAAAATTTCGGGCCGCGCACCAGCAACCGAAACGAAAGGATTGGGATCCGATCCCGTTGAGGGGATACGGTACTGTCCATTCGCGCTCATCATGTCCTTCGGATGCAACTTCACATCGGGCGTGATGCGCAGCACTTTGCCCATAAAAGTATTGAGCTGCTGCGGCAGAAAGTGACCCGGTCCGGGTGTCTCACCCTGGGCACCATCGCCCACCGAGACGTATAGGTTGCCGTAGTCCGCGTGGCCGGGCTTGGCCAGTGGATTAAATAAAAGGTCCGCCATAGGATGATTGCGCTCAAATCCAACCCTGAGAAGCTCTCGCGCACTTCCCTCAAAGCTTGCATTGCGGATATTCGTATCGGTCCATTCCACCAGTACCGACTCCAGCCGAACTGGACCGGCAGGCGGATTCACGGCCGCAGTTGCACTGTAGCCGCTCAACTTCACGGCGGAGTCTGAAACCATATCCGGCTTTTCTACATGCACGGTGTAGAACCTGCCGTTCTTCGCATAGCCTGGATCGAATGCCAGAGAGACAATGCCCACAGTCAGCCCTGTATCCGAAACAAACTTCGGGAAGAGTTCGGGAAAATTAATGTAACGGGTAAATTGCTTGTTCTTGTCGAGGATATACAAGGTGCCGCTCTGGTCATCGACGAACATGCGCGAGGCAGCCAGGGGAGCATTCACCGGCTCGGACCGCATGGAGGTGGCGCGGCCCAACTGGCCCTTGTTGTCGATGGGCGCGGTAGGCACACCCCCGTGTGTCGGGCTGGAGATCGGCAAACTGACGTAGTCCTCCAGTAGAACCGCTGTCCCATCTTTGCCAACCTCAGAGGCGGAAGGATACTGCCCCATGGCAAAAGGCGCGCAGGCAATCA
>DASZRZ010000168.1:0-3512 GCA_035548935.1 Terriglobales bacterium | reverse complement strand
TGCCGCACCTTGATTCCGCTGCCCTCAAGTGCCTTGGCAAAAGCTTCCGTGTCCGAACCCTTGTAGTGATAGGGATACACCACCTTGGGCTTGAATGCCTTCGCGCCCTCGGCTGCCTCTTCAGGCGTCATGGTGGGCTTGTTCATGCACAGAAACGCCACGTCGATATTCTTGAGCGCCTTCATCTCCGGAATAGCTTCCGTGTCGCCTGAAATATAAAGCCGCTTACCGCCATAGCTGATTACGTAGCCGTTGCCGCGTCCCTTGTCGTGAAAGAACTTGCCCTCCGATGGTCCCCGAACCATGTTGTACATGGCAACGGCCTCAATCTGAAACGGTCCCAGGCTCGACTTTTCGCCATTCGAAAGCGCTTTGGCCTCCGGCAACTGCTCCACTACGGCTTTGGGAGCAATTATCTCGGTGCCGCTTTTTTTCAGCTTCTGAATCACGGCTGGCATGAGGTGGTCGCCGTGGATATCGGTGATCAGAATATAGTCTGCCTGCGGCATGCCTTCGTAGGATCCCTGCGCCGGATCGATGTAAAGCACCTTGCCGCCCGCCTTAATTGCCATGCTGGCATGCTGAATCGCAACAATCTCAATCGGTCCTTTGGAGCTCTGAATCGTATCGGTGGAAGCAGCCATGGCGATGGAAGCAGCCAGAACGGAGATCGAACAGAGCAGGAGAAAAGAGGAAATCTGGGTTTTCAGTCGCGTCATTGCCGGTACACCATTCCTGTCGATTGGATGGGGGCAAATTTTAGCACTACCGGCCAAATCGCGCACAAGTCAATCCGCGCAATTCAATTCAATGACCGGGGCTAGCGGGCGAGAGCTTCCATCTGCGCAAGGTTCGGCTGTTGGGACGTGAGCGGCTGATTCACATACACGGCCTTGCCACCCATTTCCATCAGCAGCCAGGTGGCGGCTAAGGGCAGCCTCTCGGCGGCATCTTTCCGCTTGTTTTCCGGAACCAGCAGGAACACCCGCTGCGGTCCGTTCCAAAAGCGCCGGAAGGCGGCATCGTCCAAAAATATATGCGGAGCATCGGGATAGCGCGAGCCTAACTCGAGGTTGTTGTAGCGTCCGTTGTAGAGCCACGCCCGGCGGTGCGTATAAAACGCCATGCTCGACCCGGCATCGAATTCGCCATAGATGGCCAGTTGATCTTCCGGACGCAGATAATGCAGAACTTCCCTTGCCAGCGGACGCGATGACATATGCGGCTCAAAGCGGGCATACGCCATGTTCGCGGCGAAAAAAAACACGCCCATTCCTCCGGCAATCACCAGACTCGACGACAGGCATCGTCCGCGCCGCCGTAGAATCCAGGCCAGCAACGGGGCAAGCAGAAAGGCCGAAGCGGCCAGCAAGGCCGGACCACGCAGATCGGCGAATGCCCTGGGTGTGAGGTCAAACAGATGCCCCATGGAAAGCCGGTAAAAATTATTGGGATGGGACTCCAGCAGATCACTGATATTAGAGGTGGAAGGAATGGAAGACGCCTTCCACACCAGAGCCCCCAGCAGCCCCGCAATGGAAATACCCGCCCCGGCCATTGCAATTTGCAGCCGCGGAAGCCATGGACTCTTGCGAAACTCCGCATCGGCAAGCCCGAGGCCCAGTAACATGGCAATCGCCGGCCATGCGCCGAAGCTGTAGTACTCCATGCGGGAACCACCGAATACAGAAAAAAATCCCAGCACCGACCCCGCCCACGTAAACAACAGCAGACGGGCCTGCGCCTCGACTGTCATCTCCCGTCCCCAGGTTCGCGGCGATGGCAGTTGGCGTAGAGCAAACGGCAAAAACACGCTCCAGGGAAAAAACCATGCCATGTGCGCCAGCCACCATAGCCCCAACGGAACCGCGTCGTAGTCCGGGGGCCAGCGCGTTCCCATGGCGCGATTCAGATGCTCATTGATGAAGTAGGACCAGAAGAATCCCGGAGAGCGCAGCTCCGCCAGCAAGTGCCAGGGCGCCGCCACAGCAAGAAAAATCGCTCCGCCGCTGAACAGCCGCAACTCGCGCCATCGCCGCCATCCCCGGGTGAGCAGAATAAAACCAACAATGCCACCCAGCGGAAAGATCAGTCCGATCAGTCCCCGGGTCAGGACGGCCAGGGCCATCGCCACGGAAGCGCCCCAGTATCCCACCCGGGGCGAGAGGCTGCCGGTCCATGCACGCAGGAAGAGATAAAAAACAGCAGTAAACTCCAGCGCGTAGATCGCCTCCGGAATCATGATGCGGGTAAAGAGAAACATCCCCACGCTGGTTGCGGCTACCAGCCCCGAGTAGAAACCCGCACGGCTGCCGAAAAAGCGGCGGCCAAACTCAAATACCATCAGCACCAGCCCGATCATGGCCAGCGCCACCGGCAGGCGGGTGGCAAATTCGTTTTGCCCCAGCGCAAGATAGTCCAGCGCTACCCACCAGTAATGAATCGGAGCTTTTTGCAGATACCGGATGCCATTCAGGTACATCACCGCCCAGTCGCCGCGCTGAAGCATTTCGCGCGCCACCAGGGCGTGGGAGGCGTCGGCATCGTCCAGCAAACCGGGACTGGCGGCAGTTCCAAGGTAGAGAACGCTCGCCAGCAAGAGCAGAATCAGTGCCAGCCATCGCGGAGATAACGCCAGCGAGGGCGACGGGCTGTCGCGGAGATCGCAAACAAGGGACGCCTTGTCTTTGTTGGTAGAGGCAGGGTCAGACGTCAGAAGCGGCGGCGTCATGAAGAAAATAAGTAAGTCAAAAAATCATAGCACGGGCGATGCCTGGCTCCCGATCTCGTTATGGGATACCCCAAGCTGAGGCAATAATGTATTTTCTTTTCGCACCGTTCGCATATCCGTAGTACCTGACCGTACAGATACTGTCCGCTCTGGAGAATTTCAAGAGGCTAAACCCTGTGCGAGTATCCGAAGATGCTTCCGCTCCGCGGGCTGATTCAGAACAATCCTTCTGAACGACATTCCATCCCTTATCGGCAAGTTGAGCAGCGATAAACTCACACATGCTCTGTGGATCTTGCACGGAAAGCAGAATCCTCGATGCAAACCCACTCCGTGGCTTATGCCCAGCTTGAAAGCTTTCCTGCACAGTTCCTGCGGGAAGAGGAAGACCGTTGATCGCATGCACCAGTTCGCGCTGCTTTCGAACCGATTGCGGCCATGAGACAAGATAATCGATTCCCATCAAAGCCAGCAATGCGATGAAGATGGCCAAGCGAATACGTGTACGCTTACTGGTTTTTTGCTGCTCGGCAGAGAGTTTGTCCAATATTGGAAAGTTATCCACCTCTTCTCGCATTTCGTTACCCGATAATTTCAGGCTGATCTGCAATCTCCTAATGCAAGGACGTAATAAAATAGGTAGGGACTTAGAGGGCCAAATCTAACCTCCCTTGCCAGGCCAAAACCTGAAGAGGAGTTACGCTGCCATCAAGTCCGGCAAACGCACAGCCGCTCTTCATCCCTGCTTCGGATGCCTTGCCAGAAACGCCTCCGCACGGCG
>DASZRZ010000167.1:0-3752 GCA_035548935.1 Terriglobales bacterium | reverse complement strand
TAAATGGTGGTGGGGGTGGTGTAGCTGGTATATGCGTAGAAGGTTTCCTTGTCCGTGCGCTTGCCGGAGAAGCCCGCAACGGTTCCGAGACCGGGGAGCGCAACCTCGCGCAGGGGGTTGCCGGAGAGATCGAAGATGCGGACCTGGGCGTGAGCGTCTTTCAAATAGCGGGCGGCGAACTGGTTGTTGATGACGTTGACGCCCTCAAGGGTGGATTCGCTCTGTGGGATGAGAGTCTTCCAGTTGGCGGGCTCGGGGCGGCGGGTATCAACGGCGATTACGCGGTAGCGGGGAGCGGCGTTGTCGGTCATGAAATAAAAGACCGGGCCTTCATTGTCGATGAACTGGTAGTCGGCATCGAAGGAGTTCAGCAGTTCGACTACGGGAGAGTCCTTGGCGGAGAGGTCTTTGTAATAGGTGCGCCCGCGCTGGTCGGTGCCCTGGCGGATGTCGATGATGAGATAGCGCTGGTCATCGGTTACGACGCCGCCAAAGTTCCAGTCTTTGTGATCGTGGCTCTGGTAGATAAGGGTATCTTCCGATTGGGGAGTGCCGAGGCGGTGGTAGTAGAGCTTGTGATAGTAGAGCGCATCCGAAAGCTGGGTGGCTTGCTGGGGCTCGTCGTACCGGCTGTAGAAAAAGCCCTCCCCCCTGCCGGATTTGCCGTGCACCCATGAAGCGCTGGAGAACTTGACCCAGCGGATGTGGTCGGAAAGATCTTTCCCCGTATCGACATCGCGAACCTTCCACTCCTGCCAGTCGGAGCCAGCGGTGGAGGCTCCATAGGCGAGGAGCTTCCCGTCGTCGGAGGGCACGATTTCACTGAGAGCGACCGTGCCATCGGCGGAGAGCTGGTTGGGATCGAGCAGAACCCTGGGATTCCCGGCGAGGGAGTCCTGCCAGTAGATGACGCTCTGGTTCTGAAGTCCGTCGTTCCGGGAGTAGAAATACCGTCCAGCCTTTAATTCGGGGACGCCATAGCGCTCATAGTCCCAAAGCCGGGTGAGGCGCTCTTTAAGGGCTGCGCGCTCGGGGATGCGATCGAGATAGGCATTGGTGACGGCATTCTGGGCGTCGACCCAGGCCTTGGTCTCGGGAGAGTTGAGGTCTTCGAGCCAGCGATAAGGGTCGGGAACTTTAACTCCCTGGTAGTCGTCGACGTGATCAACGGTTTTGACCTGGGGGTAATGGATTGGCGGCTCCGTGCTGCTGACTGGCATGGTGGACTGTGCTCCCGCAATGGCGGCCAGTACCAGGAGACTGGTGGCGGCTTGGGCGAGGTTCATGGGTTGACTCACGGCAATTTTATCAGTGGGAGGGGATTCACAGCGGAGGCACGGGGAGCCTGAGGCAGGGGGAACGGCCTGTCCGGCCTCAGAATGACGGCCAATTGTTAGAATTGAGGCTGAATGGCGTTTTCGGAACAATACGATGTGGTGATCGTGGGTGCGGGCCATGCCGGATGCGAGGCGGCGATGGCGGCGGCGCGGATGGGACTGCGCACGGCGCTTTACACGCTGAACCTCGACCTGATCGCGCAGATGTCATGCAATCCGGCCATTGGCGGGATTGCCAAGGGACACCTGGTGCGCGAGGTGGACGCGCTGGGCGGCATCATGGGCGAGGTGACCGACGCGGTCGGAATACAGTTCCGGCTGCTTAACACTTCACGCGGCCCGGCGGTCTGGTCTCCGCGGGCGCAGTGCGACAAGCAGCAGTACCGGGTCAAGATGCGTCAGGTGCTGGAATCGCAGCCGAATCTGAAGATCAAGCAGGCAGAGGTCGCGGAGCTGATTCTGGAGGATGCGCCGGAAGGAAGCTCCTCCGAACGCAAAGGCCGGGTCCGTGGGATCAAGCTGCGCGATGGACGGACGGTGGGCGCGGCAGCGGTAATTATCACCACAGGAACGTTCCTGAATGGGTTGATTCATTGCGGGGAGGAGCGGTATCCAGCGGGCAGGTCGGGAGAGCCGGCTTCGCAACTGCTGGGCGAGGCGCTGCGCGGGCTGGGCTTCCGGGTGCTCCGTTTGAAGACGGGCACGCCGCCACGACTGGATGGACGAACCATCGACTGGTCGCGCTTCCAGGTACAGCCGGGAGATGCCGATCCCACGCCTTTCAGCTTCCGTACGCGGCGGGTGCAGCATGCCGGCTCGCAGATTCCCTGCTATATCGCCTACACAACGGCGGAGACTCATCGCCTGTTGCGGGAAAACGTACACCGCTCCCCGATGTACAGCGGTCAAATTCAAAGTATCGGCCCACGATATTGTCCGTCGATTGAGGACAAGGTGGTGAAGTTCCCGGACAAGGAAACGCACCAGCTCTTCCTTGAACCCGAGGGGCTGGATACGCATGAAATCTACGTAAACGGCATGAGCACGTCGATGCCGATCGATGTCCAGATTGCAATGCTGAAGTCCATACCGGGGCTGGATGAGGCGGACATGCTGCGTCCGGGGTACGCGATTGAGTACGACTCGATCGATCCTACGGAGTTGGAGCGGACGCTGGAGACGAAGAAGCTCCGGGGGCTGTTCCTGGCGGGGCAGATCAATGGCACAAGCGGATATGAAGAAGCCGCCTGCCAGGGGATCATGGCGGGCATCAATGCGGCGCTGGCGGTCAAGGGCGAGCCGCCGTTGATTCTGAACCGGACCGAGGCATATACGGCAATCCTGATCGACGATCTGATCTCCAAGGGCACGAATGAGCCTTACCGGATGTTTACCTCAAGGGCGGAGTTCCGCCTGCATTTGCGCATCGACAATGCGGACCGGCGGCTTACGCCCTACGGACGGCGGGTGGGTCTGATCTCCGATGCGGCATGGAGCGATTACCTGGCCAGGCAGGGCCGCATGGAGGCGCTGAGCGAGTTACTGCACAAGACAAAGGCGAGCGGCGCGATGCTGGAGAGGGTTTGCCGTGAGTTGGAAGCCAACGGGCAGAATGGCATTGACCTGAGCAGCGCAGTGGGACAGCCGTTGGCGCAGTTGCTGAAGCGTCCCGAGGTGGTGATTGAGCGGCTGGCTCCGGTGCTGCGGGAGCTGATACCGGAGTTTTTTGACAGAGTCACACCGGCAATTGCCAGCACGGCAAATGTCGCGAGCACGCCGCTGCTGGTATCGCAGATCGCAGCATTCCGGGCGCAGGATGCCGCGCCAGAGGCGAACGCGTTGCCGGTGGAGATCCGCAACGAATTGAAGACGGTGGAGACGGAAATCAAGTACGCGGGATATCTCAACCAGCAGGCGCGCTCGATTGAAAAACTGAAGAAAGCCGAGCAGCGGACGATTCCGGAGTGGTTCGATTATCTGGCGGTAAGCGGGCTTTCGCGGGAGATGAGGGAAAAGCTGATGCGAATCTCACCGAGGACGCTGGGGCAGGCTTCGCGTATCCCGGGGGTGACTCCGGCGGCGGTGTCGCTGATCAACGTGTTTATCGAAATCCAGGGACGGCAGCGGGGGGTTGAAAACCTCCACGGCTGAGCCTGCGCGGTGTTCCGCCGCAGGCATGGTCCCCCCGGCTTGGTTTACCCCCGAGGTGGCGTTAGCGCGGAGCACGCTACCGGAACACCTCGGAGGCTGAAGCCTTGCCTTACCAATCCCAAGTCGCTAGGTTTTTGCAGCTTTGAGCTTGCGGGATTTCTCTTCGACTCCGCTGGCGAGTTTGGCCTTGTGCGCGGTGATCTTCTGGGCGACCTCAGGGTCGGACGTAGCCAGAATCTGCGCGGCCAGAATGCCAGCATTGCT
>DASZRZ010000166.1:0-2469 GCA_035548935.1 Terriglobales bacterium | reverse complement strand
GAGCCGCAGATTGGCGGAGCGGATTCCATCAAGCTAAGCAACCGCGAGGTCGCTGGAGTGCTGGTCTCCATGGGGAATCCGCATTTTGTCCAGTTCGTCGATGACTTTTCTCCCCACTGGCAAGCCGAGGCCGCTGAGATTGGTAGCTATCAGGAGTTCAAGCAGGGGATGAATATTGAATATGTGAAGGTGATCGATCCGGGCAATATTGAAGTTCGATTCTACGAGCGCGGGGTGGGTGAGACCCAGTCGTCTGGTACCGGATCATGCGCCTCGGGCGTGGCCTCGATTTTTACGGGACGTGCGCAATCCCCGGTGCAGGTTCACGCTCCCGGTGGAGTTCAGACCGTGCGCTGGGATAAGCTTCATTCAGAGCAGCATTCAGAGGTTTTTCTCACCGGACCTGCCCAGTTGATCTGTACTGGCGAGTACATGGGATAAGGAAGCGGCACGCCGGGAACTGCTTTTGGGCTCGGAACTGGAAGTGAATTTGAAAACGAAAACTCACACCGCGAAACTTCTTAAACCGCCACCGCTGCGTCCCGGCGATAAAGTGGCCATTGTTGCGCCTGCTTCCAACATCAAGCGTGATGCGTTGGAGCTTGGCTACCGCCGCCTGCGGCAGCTTGGCTACCATCCCGTTTTCGAGGAAGCCATCTTCGATCAGGACCTCTATTTCGCCGGTTCGGTGCAGCGCCGCGTCGATGAACTCCATGGCGCATTCGCCAACCCCGAAGTGCGCGCCATCCTCTGCGCCCGGGGAGGATACGGCTCCAACTCTCTGCTGCCGCTGCTTGATCTGGGACTGATCCGGCGTCATCCCAAGATTTTCGTCGGATATAGCGACCTGACCTGCCTGCTGACGTATCTGAACGATGCCGCGGGGCTGGTTACCTTCCACGGGCCCATGGTGATCAAGGATTTTGGCTCCGACTCCTGCGTGCATATCCCCTCGTGGGATGCCGCGGTGTCGGGCGATCCTGAGTGGTGCCTGCAAACCGGCGACAGCCTCGATCCCATCTTTGCCCCGCTCATTCAGGGAGATGCCGAGGGCCAGCTTTACGGCGGATGCCTCTCCATTCTGGTGTCGTCCCTGGGGACGCCCTATGAGATTCAGACTGCGGGCAAGCTGCTGTTTCTGGAGGACGTAAACGCCAAGCCCTACCAGATCGACCGCATGCTCATGCAGTTGCGGCTTGCGGGTAAGTTTGAGTGCGTACGTGGAATTGTCTTCGGGGAAATGCTCGATTGCATACAGGTGGCGAATCAGGGGTATACCCTTCAGCAGGTGGTCCGGCGTGTTGTGGGAGACCTGGGAATTCCTGTAGCCTACGGCTTATCATCGGGGCACGTGGCCCGCGAGAACATTACGCTTCCGCTGGGTGTGCGCGCCTCCCTCTCAGTGGGAGGGGAGAATGCGGAGTTGAGGATTCTGGAACCGGCGACGGCGGCGGTCCCGAAGGTTGGTCTTCCGGTCTCCTGAAGTCTGTTCTCTCCTGTCTGGAAACTGGAAACGGATAAGCGGATTTTGAAACACATTCATCTCATCGGAATTTGCGGCACCGCCATGGCATCGCTGGCCGCCATGTTGAAGCAGCGCGGTCATAAGGTCACGGGATCGGATTCCGCCGTCTACCCGCCGATGTCCGACTTCCTGGCCGGGCTGGGTATTCCCGTGGCCCAGCCGTATGCGGAAGCGAATCTCGATCCGCGCCCTGACCTGGTGATTGTGGGGAATGCCATCTCACGCGGCAATCCCGAGCTGGAGCGCGTGCTGGATGACCGCATGTCCTTCGCCTCGCTTCCGAATGTTCTCTTCGACGAGTTTCTGCGCGAACGGCAGCGTCTGGTGGTCGCCGGGACTCACGGCAAAACCACGACCACGTCGATGCTCTCGTGGATCTTCGAGTCCGCAGGGCGCTCGCCTTCATTCCTGATCGGCGGCATTGCAGAAAACTTTGGCGCCAGCATCCAGTTGGGCAGCGGAGCAGAGTTCATTCTCGAAGGCGACGAATACGATACGGCCTTCTTCGACAAAGGCCCGAAGTTCCTGCATTATTTTCCGGACTCGCTCATCCTGACCTCGGTTGAATTTGATCATGCCGACATCTATCGCGACCTTGAAGCAGTAAAGACTGCCTTCCGGCGGCTGGTGAACCTGGTACCCCGGCGTGGACGCATCGTTGCCTATGATGGCCGGGGACGGGATGGCAGTCCCAACGTGGATGAGTGCCTCGCGAAAGCGCTATGTCCCGTGGAGCGCTATGGCTTTCATGCTTCGGCTCACTGGCAGATTGCTGATCTGCGTTTTGAGCCCGCGCTCACGCACTGGACCGTCCTGCGGCAGGGCAAGCCGTGGGCGGAGTTCGAGTTTTCCCTGGCGGGGGAGTACAACGTGCTGAACGCCACGGCGGCGGCTGCACTGGCTGCCGGATATGGCATCCCCGCCGATTCCATTGCCGAGGCGCT
>DASZRZ010000165.1:0-2663 GCA_035548935.1 Terriglobales bacterium | reverse complement strand
AGCCGTGCGGCGGGCATCGGCGCTCAAGGCCAGTTCCGCCACCGTCTGCGATGCCGCAACCTTGATTATCAGTTCATTGCCGCGTAGCTCCCATTCACCTTCTTCCAGTAGTCCACTGGAGTCCTGAACCGCGCCCAGCACTAATGTACGTAAGCTCTCGACGGAAATCTCCGGGGAAGTGGAAGCCGTTTCCGGCTGGGGGGCTACCGCAACCGCCACCCCGCCCTGTGCCATTTCTTCGGAGTAAGCGTTGGGGGCGTAGGCCTTGGGCGTTGAAGGGCTCACCGGTGAGACTGGAGCCGCTTCGCGCTTCCGCGCCAGATCGGACTCAAAGGGCGAAGGCCGCGGCGATGTTGCCGGTGCTCCCCGCACGACTGGGGGATTCGAAGTTCGAACCGGAGCGGGCACGCCCGTGGCTGTACGTTGGGGCGCTCCCGGATTTCCCTGTACTGGCCTGACGGCAGCAGTCTTTCCTTCTCCGGGAGCCTGCGCTTCGCTCAATATCTGCTCCAGCGGCAGCAAGCGCTGGGCGTGGACCAGCTTGAGCAGACCCAATTCCAGATGGAAACGCTGCTCCTGTTTGTATCCAAGTTCTCCGTGGGTACGCAGCATCAACTGCAGGAAGCGGGTGAGGTCTTCCTCCTGGAACTTTTCCGCCACGCGGGCTGCCCGCGCACGCTCGTCCGAGGAGATTTGCAACAGCGCCGATTCCGCGCCTGCCACCTTTGCCACCAGGGCATTGCGCAGGAAGCGAACCATCTGCCCGGCAAAGTGCTGCGGGCTCTGCCCTTCGGTCAGCAATTTGTCGATCTGGCGCAGAACCTCTTCGCTCGAGCCGCGCTCCACTGCGCTCAGCATCTCCTCCATCACCTCGGAGGAAACCGCTCCCACCAGTTGCCGCACGGCATCGCCGGTCAGTGAGGCGCCGCAGCAGGCGATTGCCTGGTCCATGATGGACAAGGCGTCACGCATGGAGCCATCTCCAACCTCCGCAAGCACCGACAGGGCATCCGTGTCCGCCGAAATCCCCTCTTTGTCCGCGATCGACTTCAGCTGTCCCACGATCTCGTCGAAGCGTACGGCATGAAAGCTGAAGTGCTGGCAGCGCGAACGGATGGTCTGCGGGATATCCTCCGGCTGCGTGGTCGCCATCATGAACACCACGTGCGAGGGGGGCTCTTCCAATGTCTTCAGCAGGGCATTGAAGGCCGCATCGGTAATCTGGTGAGCTTCGTCAAGGATCCAAATCTTGTAGCGATCGCGGGCGGGGCGGTAGCGTGCGGCCTCGCGCAGTTCGCGGATTTCGTCGATTCCGCGATTGGTGGCGGCGTCGATTTCGATCACATCCACGGAGCTGGCGCTACGAATCTCCGTACAGCTCTCGCACACTCCACAAGGTTCCGGCACGGGGCCTGAGCCGGAGCGGCAATTAAGAGCCATGGCCAGTACCCGCGCGATGGTGGTCTTCCCAATTCCCCGGTGACCGCTGAAGATGTAGCCATGGGCGATGCGGGCCTGCTCAATGGCATTTTTCAGGGTGCGGGTCACGTGTTCCTGCCCAATCACGTCCGAAAATTTCTGTGGCCGGTATTTACGCGCCAGGACTTGATAACTCATAGCCAGAAACGATTATATGGCATGCCAGTAGCGTGCGCCGTGCGCCTCGTGCCTGCTCCTTCAAGGTGTTTCCATGCCTTGGCAAGCGGGGTGCTTCCGCAGCAATCCCTTGACTGCGAGCTTTACAGCGAACCCGCCCAAGCTCCATACTTAGCAACGCACCCGAAGGGGCGCTTATGAAATTCAAGGCTACGTTAGCGCTGGCTTTGTTCCTGCACCTGCTGGTTCACCCACTGGTGCACGGGGGTTCGTTTTCCCCCAGCCCGACGCAACACGCAACCGTCTCTGCCCCGAAAGCGAATCCCCAAGCCGCGCGTCCGATTGACGATTGCGCGGTTTGCCGCAGCGTCAACGCGCTGGCCGGTCCCTCGCTCTCGGCGGATGCCGCCCACCTGAACTCCTCCCGCCACCTGCCGGTGGCACAAGACACGGCTGCGACAGCGGGATCTCACATCACGCTTCCTGCCCGTGCTCCTCCTGCTCTCTAGCCAATCCAGTATCGAGTTCACGTACGGTCAGCCCGGAACCGCGGAATGAACCGCAAGATCATGGTTCCATCGAGCTCAGTCACGATGTCTCAGACTGTGCAAATATTGGGCTGATATGTAACGGCGTACGTGCAGCGTCTCCGCATTCTGGCGCCGATGGGCAATTCATTGCCGCATCGGAGGAGGTGTAGCAATCATGGTTAAGAGTTTTTTCGTTCTTGTTCTTCTTCTGGGTGTTTTTCCGCGTCCCCTCGTCTTTTCCCAGTCGCTGGGCTCAGCCGGCACAATTCAGGGCGTGGTGGCCGATGCCACCGGAGCCGTCGTTCCCGGGGCAACGGTAAAGATCACCAATCCCATTACCGGATATCAGACCACCACTGTCACCGGCCCGGCGGGAGAGTATTCCATACGTAATATTCCCTTTAACCGGTATCACCTGACGGTTTCTGCGAAGAGTTTTGCCACCCAGGAGCAGGATGTCGACATTCGAACCTCGGTTCCCATCTCTCTGCCGCTGGTCCTTGCCGTCGCCACCAGCGCTACTACGGTCGATGTGGA
>DASZRZ010000164.1:0-4439 GCA_035548935.1 Terriglobales bacterium | reverse complement strand
GACGAAGCCGGAATTGCCGTAGGCGGCATCCATATCCGGATCGGAGGACGCCTCCTCCGGGAATATTGCCTGAGGCGCTTCGCGGAAGCGGGAGAGAGATTTGCGCGAGAGCTTCATGTCGGCCTGCGTGAGATCCTCGAGTTCACGGTAGCGGCGGACCAGAACCTCCACCACGCGGGGATCAAACTCCGAGCCCGCGCCGCGCGCAATTTCCTGAATCACCTCTTCGAGTGGGATTGCAGTCTTGTAGGGCCGCTCCGAAGCCTGGGCGTTCAGGCAATCGATGGGTGCGAGAATCCGCGCTCCAATGGGAATTTCCTCTCCGCTGATTCCAAGCGGATAGCCGGAGCCGTTCCAGCGCTCATGATGGGCTTTAACGATGGGCACCACGGGATAGGGGAAGCCAACCTGTTCCAGAATTTCGGCACCGATAAGCGGATGAATCTTAACCTTTTCAAATTCCTCGGCCGTCAGCTTGCCCGGCTTGTTCATGATGTGATCGGGGATGGCGAGATTGCCCACGTCGTGTAGCAGCGCAGCGGCATGCACCGCGGCCAGTTCATCCTGGGAAAGGCCCAATTCCCTGGCGATCTCAACCGAGTAGGTACACATGCGGCTGAGGTGTTCCCGGCTGGTGCGGTGCTTGGCGTCAATGGCCAGCGCAAGGGCTTCAATGGTGCGAAGGTGCAGGGCTGCCATGGCCTCGCCCCGCTTCCGGCTGCTCTGGATTCCGGTGATATGTTCGCGATATGCCAGGTGTGTTGCATAGACGAGCGGGAAAGCCAGCAGGATGAGCTGCCATGCGCCGTGGGTGCTCAGCCATCCGATCGTGCCGGCCATGACCAATCCCACGATGTAGTAGGGGAAAGTGCAGAAGTACCAGTCGGGATTCCGGCTGGGATTTCCAGCCCGGTTTGTCATGCGCTGCCACGCGTGTGGCATCGCCGAGGCTACAACGAAGTAGATGGTTGCTGCGGCTGCCAGCATGAGCGGCTTGCTGTTGCCGGTGAAGCTTTCAAGAACCGAATACGTCCAGCATGCCAGCCCGGTTGCAACCGCGGTGACGTTGCAAACGTTAAAAAGCGTTTCTGCCGCCGCCAGCCTTTTCTTGCCTTCCCAAAAGTTCTGCACCAGCGTGGCCACGCAAGCCATGAGCATGGTTTCCGCGGGGGAGAGTTCCAGCACCCCCACAATTATCAGGGATGAACTGAGCCAGCGGGTCACACCCGAACCGGGGAGGCGTGCCGTTAGCGTGGAAGCCAGAATCGCGGCAGCCATGTAGCACAGGAACCGCGACACCCCAGTGCTCTCCCACTGGACGGCACTCTTGGCAATGAATCCAATTCCAATCGCGGCGGTGATGCCGACGAAAACCTTGCTTCGGATATTCATTTTTCTTCCGGAAGTTATAGAGCAACATGAGGGCCAGCTCCCGGTCCGAAGTGACCAAAGTTTCCAACCTGTTATCAGTAGCTTAGAGGGGGCTTGCCGGGCGGTGGTTGGGGGGAAGAGCACCTGACACCAAAATGTCTCATCCAGCGATAACATTCGGTGTGAACCCGTGCCGCGTGTCTCAATCTGACTCAATGTCTCAGAAGTATCACGATAGTAATTTGCGCCGGGCGATATAGGATGGGTCGGAATCGCAGGCGCCTGGGAGCGGAGGGGCGGTGACGGCCGTGGGAGCGACAATCTCGGAAGTGCACGAGATGCACGCAATTTATGCCAGCGAGGCAATGCGCCGGCTGTTTGCGATGATTGAGAGAGTTGCGCGTCATCCGGCGACGGTCCTCATTACGGGAGAAACCGGGTCGGGCAAGGAGCTGATTGCGAGGGCGGTGCACTTCCATTCCGCCCGGGCAGGCAAGGCATGGGTGGATGTAAACTGCGCCGCGCTTCCCGAGCATCTGGTGGAAAGCGAGCTGTTTGGCTATGAAAAAGGAGCCTTCAGCGGCGCGGATTCGGCAAAGCCCGGAATGTTCGAGCTCGCCGACAAGGGAACCATTTTTCTCGATGAGATCGGTGAACTCGATCCTCGCATTCAGGTGAAGCTTTTGCGCGTGCTGGATGGCGCGCCCTATTTCCGTCTGGGTGGCTCGCGGAAGATACTGACCGATGTTCGCATAATCGCCGCCACCAACCAGCCGCTGGACGAAGCGATCCGCAGCGGACGTTTTCGCAGCGATCTTTACCACCGTCTCAGCCAGTTTCAGCTGCGCATTCCTCCCTTGCGGCAGAGGCCCGAAGACATTGTTGTGCTTGCGGAACACTTTCTCCAGCAAAACAGGCCGGGGGCCAGCTTTTCAAGCGAGGTCATGAAGATTCTGTGCGAGTATCCATGGCCCGGCAATGTGCGTGAGCTTCGGAATGTGGTGATTCATGCCGCGGTGAGTGCTACCTCGCAAACCATGACCCCATCCGACCTGCCCGACGATCTCGCCGCCGGGGCAGAAGCAGGGGGAGAAGCAGAGGGAGAAGAAGAGGCTGATGCCGCGCAAGCAGAAGTCCCCGGCAACCGCCCTGGACAGCTCGATGACGTGGAGAGGAATGCGATCCTTAAGGCACTGCAACAAACCGCCGGCCACCAGGGATTGGCGGCGGAGCAGTTGGGCATTTCGCGGCGAACCCTCAGCCGGAAGCTGAAACAGTATCGCGAAAAACTGGAAGTGAATTCGCCGCTGGGATATCTCAGTCCTGAGATTGAGCAGCAGTTCCGGGCCAAAGTGGGGTTGCCGGTAAAGGTTGCCGTCGGCGGTGTGGATATTACGTTGAACTCCTTCAACATCAGCCGCACGGGGATTGCCGTTGAGGGAATGTCGCAACCCTTCAAGACAGCCTCTGCCTCCGGTCAACTGCACGTCGAGGTTGATCTTCCCAATGGGGCCCGGATTTCATCCATGGGCGAAATCATATGGGCCGATGTTTGAGGGCAGGGCGGGTATTCGTTTTGTGAAGATTTCGCCGGAGTCCAACACCAGGCTCAAGGGCTGGTTGGCGGAAAAACAACGCGAAGAGGGCTGGAATGTAGTGCAGGCATAACCGGCGATTCCTTCGCGTGGGCGGTTATCCGGCGGAGAGGGTTAATTGCCCCTAACCTGCTGCAACTCAACGAGAAAGACGATGACTACGAAAGCGGTTTGTGTTAACGTTCTGCTCTGACTTCACTCCTGCGTTCACCTGTCTCATGCAGTCGATTCGGTCGCGCGCGTTTCATGGAAGTGTTCCGTTTTCCATGAGAGATGAGCTGTGTCCGGCTTGGCCGGCGGGTTAATTTTTATCCCAATTGGCAAAGCATTAACCGTGATGAATTTGTAAAAAGCGCAATTTTCTCCGGGGCAAGGGGTTTACCTGGATGCTAACCATTCATCTGTCCCTAATGGCGGGAACGGATTAGAATCGCAGGAAGAATCCTCTACGGTCTTTTCGAAACGAAAAGCGCCCCGTGAGGTGGTAAGTATCTGTTTTAAATTAGGTTAGGTCACAAACGCCCTGTAAGTGACGGGGCGGAGCTGTGCCAGCGGGCGATTGGATGATGAATTCAGTTGCGACAATCACGCCGGATGTTCTGCCGCCGTTGTTGGAAAAGGCGCAGCTGCGTTGGTTTGCCGTTTATACACGCTCCCGGCATGAGAAGCGGGTTGCGGAGCAGCTGGAGCGAAAGCAGCTCGGTTGCTATCTGCCGCTCTATGAAGCGGCGCATCGCTGGAAAGACCGCACCGCCCTGGTGCAGTTGCCGCTTTTTCCGGGTTACGTTTTTGTCCGGCTGGCGGCGGAAGAACGCTTGAAGGTTCTTGAGGTTCCCGGGGTGGTGAGATTCGTCGGCTTTGGCGGACAAGCTCATCCCCTGCCGGAAGAGCAGATGGATGCGCTTCGCAATGGTTTAACGAGCCGGTTGCGCATGGAGCCACATCCGTTTCTTAAAACGGGCCGCAGAGTGCGCATTACGAGAGGCCCTCTGCTGGGAGCGGAAGGCATTCTGCTTCGCCGGAAAGATCAACTGCGGTTTATTCTCTCGGTCGAATTATTGATGCGATCGGTTTCCATTGAAGTGGATGCCGTCGATCTTGAACTAGTGTGATCCCAATGGGTAATGGTAGTGAGAGGCGATGATGTTTAAGTGTTTTCCCGCGGCGGTTCTGGTTTCAATTGTATTCCTGGCGGCGGTGGCCCAGCCGCAAACGGTGCAATTGCCACCGGGAGTGGTGCCGCCCCAAACGGCAAGGCCGGTGGCTTCTCAAGGACGCCTGCCGGAGATGCAGTCGCTGACCACCGATGCGGATGAGGTTTCTCTCTCCGCGGAAACCATTAATAAGTCATTGCACGATGAGCCAGGGCTTCTGCTTCAGGTGAAGCGCATGCTGGCGAAGAAGGCCTCGGAGCAGGGCCGCGTTCTCTACGTATCGGAGCTCACCGATGAAGCGGTTTTCAAGCTGATTGAG
>DASZRZ010000163.1:0-2371 GCA_035548935.1 Terriglobales bacterium | reverse complement strand
AAGATTGCAGTGAATTGAAAACTTGCGCCGGAAAGCTTATTGTCGCATCTTCCGGGCCATTCGCGCGACACTCAGCTGCACTTTGATTACAGCCTTTTTCAGCAGTTGGTGCATTCTGTACCTTCTCTTTCACGGGCACGCAACGAACCTTAATGCCCGCTCATGCATCTAACCTCCCATTACCAACGATGACCGTTCTGGACGACTTCCAGAACGCCTCAGGGCGATGCGAACCTGCATTCAGGCCCTGGGCCCCCTGCGGGGATTTCCCATAAATTGCCCTACCGCCGTGGCCTTTCCCTTTTACCGCACTGGAAGCGAAGGAACCCATCCACGCTCTTGGCCCTTGCTCCCAACCGGCGTAGAGTTGAAAAGGCATGAACGAGCAATCGCACGGCGCCCGCCGGGAGCTGATGTTTGGGGAAATTCTCGGCTTCGCCTACGAAGCATTCAAGATCAACAAAATCCGCTTCATGCTCACCGCTCTTGGCATGGTGATCGGGACCGCTTCTCTGATCCTCGTCGTCACCATCGGCCTCACCGGCAAGCAATACATCCTCGGACAAATACAGGCCATCGGCGCCAACCTCATCTATGTAGATTACGAGGGCGGCTCCATCTACACCAACAGCCAGTACACCGATTATCTGAATGTCTCCGATATGCACGCCGTACAAACCGAGGTTCCGGGCGTGCAAGCCGCCTCCCCCATGGTCGAACTCCACGACCGCATCACTGTCAATGGCGGCAAGGAACGCGACGTCACCGTTCTTGGTATCTCCGAGGGCTATGCCGTGGTCCGAAACCTTCAGATTGCCTCGGGGCGCTTCCTCGATTCGCAGGACACCGAAAGCCGCAACAAGGTAGCCATCGTTACCCAGGAGCTTGCGGATACCCTCTACGGCAGCCCGGAGTCCGCGCTCGGTCAAACCCTCCGGCTGAGTAATCTGCCCTTCACCATCATCGGCACCTTCCGCGAGCGCGTCGAAACCTTCGGAATGTCGGAGGTCACCAACAACACCATCCTGATTCCCTACACCGTCTCCCGCTACTTCACCGGCACCGACACGGTGAAGCAGCTCTTCTTTTCCATGGCCGATGCCTCCGAAGTCCCCGGCGCCTCCGAGGACATCAGCCGCGTGCTTCAGGCCCGCCACCGCCCTGATTCCGTCTATCGCGTCGAAAATCTCACTCAGTTGCTCACGGTCGCCGCAACCACCGCCAACGCTCTCACCCTCGTCCTTCTCCTGGTCGCCGCCGTCACCCTCATCGTCAGTGGCGTCGGCATCATGAACATTATGCTGGCCACCGTCAGCTCACGTATCCGCGAAATCGGCATCCGTAAAGCCATCGGCGCCACCCGCGCGGAGATCAAATATCAGTTCCTCGCCGAGGCCGTTTTTATCTCTCTGATCGGCGGCGTCATCGGCATCATCATCGGATTGGCGATCCCGTTCTCCGTACGCTTCCTTACCAGTTTCCGTATCCCCATCTCCGGACTCTCCGCCATCATCGCCATCGTCGTCTCAACCTTGGTCGGGGTGATCTTTGGAACTGTCCCGGCTACCCGCGCCGCGCAGCTCGACCCCGTCGAGAGTCTTCGTTATGAGTAAATGTTTGCACTTTTCTGGAAATAGAAAAGCCGGGCAAGTTCGCCCGGCTTTCGTCTTTCCACTCGTAAATTGAACCATCAGAACGGTTTATAGTCCGTCCTCTTACATAACCAGCGCCAACCCTTCCAATTCCTTCTGGATCGCATCCAGTGAGCACCCGGCGCCTTCCACTCGGCCTGCGGCTTCGATGGCAGCATCCCGGGAAACGCCATAACCACGGCCCATCAGGAAGGTCTGCAGGACCTGAGCCGCATCCCATGCGTCTAATCCGCTTTGCAGCAACTCGTTACGGAGCGCCGCCAGTTCACCCCCGGAAAACTTTTCGGCCATCATCATTTTGTCACCTCCGACCCAGCCACCGACTGCTCGTCAACGACTTAAAGAACCTACTGCATTAGACTCCAAACCGTCGCGATAGTTTCAAGCAATTCGTATGCCGAAACCGCTTTTCCATGCCTGACGCAGTAGAAATTTTAGCTTCAATCTATTCAGCAACTTGCAATGCCACACCCGGAAGCTCTCTTCGCAGCGTGGAAAACCATCTGAGACGAAATGTCCGAATCCTGGCTTAGTTGGGTCAGAAGTTCTCAGCCTGGCGCAATCCGCCGCCGCCTTATTTACTGTTCTACCGTCGCCTGGTCCACCAGCAGAATCGGAATACCTTCGCGTACCGGATACACCCGGTGGCACTGGCCACACTTCAGAGTCTCGCGCTCCTTGTTGTAGCTAAAGGCGGTTTTGCAGAGGGGACATACCAG
>DASZRZ010000162.1:0-6962 GCA_035548935.1 Terriglobales bacterium | reverse complement strand
TGCCAACTGCACCTGACGCGCCGTGGTAGCAGTGTTCGTAATCTGTCCCGCGGAGGAGAGCGGCGCTTCCGAATAGGCGCTGCGATTTGTGGTTGCACCAGAGAACACGTTGCCCGCGGGCATGCCGAAGTTTGTGCGATTCAGCACGTTGAAAAACTCCGCTCGGAACTGCACACTCCCCGCCTCACCCAGGAACGGCACCGCCGTGTCTTTTACCACTGAAAGATCCCATGTGCCAAGCCCCGGACCACGCAACAGCCCTCGGGGTGCATTGCCCAGCGTACCGCAGGAAAGAGTTGCATTGTTCGGGCAAGCCGAGATGGCGGGCATGCTGAACATCAGGGGATTAAACCACTGTTGTGGATTCCCGGTGATTACCGTCGCGGCATCATAGGGAATGAAAGTTTTGGTGGTGGTATTCACCTGTCCGTCGGGGCCGGTCTGACCCGGAGCCACCGTGGCCGTGTTCAGGTTCACACGGTCCATTGGGGTGCTCGTTCTTCTGCTGGATTGGGAGCGGCTGATCGGCATTACAGGTGAGAAGGGATAGCCTGTCTGAACCGATACGATGTTTCCAACCCACCAGCCATTGACCACCTTGGAGAGGATGCTATTCGTCTGAAGAGTGGGCAGGTGATAGAGCAGGTTAAAGCGCAGGTTGTGGCGAATGTCGAAGCACGAGGGACCATAATCCGTCCCCGACTTGGAGTAGTTGGGATCGACGCCGGTATCCATGCCGGAAGCCAGACAGTCGGTGCCGGCGAGCTGCCCCATGGTGGCGTCCAGCGAATGCGACCATGTGTAGGAGGCCTGGAACTGCAAGCCCTTGCTCAGGCGCTTGCTCACGACTGTTTGGAGGGAGTTGTACCAGGACTGTCCCGTGGTCGAGATCAGGGTGATGGAAGCCAGGCTGGGATTGGCCCGGCAGGTGGGTACAACGTTGGAACATGCTGGCACCAGAGTGGACCAGTAGGGAACGCCATTGACCAGGGCCGTCGGCGGTGCGGGGTTCCCTTCCCGGGCCTGCCAAAGATGGGCGCCACGCGAGCCAACGTAGGCCACGCTGAGCACCACCTCGCCGGGAAGCTGCCGCTCCAGGCTCAGGTTGTAATTCACCAGATGCGGCTGGTTCGAATTGTAGTCGAGGGTGCCGAGCGTAAATCCCGAGGCGTTGGCCGGATACACCAGCGGGAAGCCGATTACCGCGTTCGTGGTGGTATTGATCACCGTTAAAGAGGAGGCAAGAGGAAGCATTCCACCGGCATTGGCCGTGAACGCCTCGCCGAGATTTCCCACATCGTAGTAGATACCGGCGCCGCCGCGCATGGCAGTCTTGCCATTGCCGAAGATGTCCCAGGCAAATCCCACGCGGGGGCTGAAGTTGAAGTATGACTTGTTTTCGATCACCGGACCTTTGGTGAAGGCAGTATCCATCTGATGGTTGCGGAAGGCGTACTCCTTGCCATTCAACTCTTTCGGCGTGGTCATGAACTCATAGCGCAGACCCAGATTGAGGGTGAGGCGGGAGGTAGCACGCCAGTCATCCTGTGCATAGAAGCCAAGAGTCTTGTAGCGGAAGTCGCGGTCATAGTCCGAGCCGGGCGTGGGGATGTTGTAGCTGGAGGGAATGCCCCGGAGAAAATTCGTAATGTTGGAATAGGCAACCTGCCCCGAGGTGCGGAAGGAAGCGAGCTGGCCGGAGTCGTAGTAGTTGATCAGCGTTCCGAACTTAAAGGCATGCCGGTCTTTCACGTAATAGAGATCATCGCTGAAGGCGTAGATATTCTGCGTGTGGGTGACCGGGGTGGTTGCATTCAGGACGCCAAAGGCCGTAAGGCCGCCAACGGTAAACTGCCCGATTGGCTGTCCCGCGACGAAGGAAGGCGCGGAGGCCAGCGAAGCATCGTAAACACCACGAATCTTAAAGTTGGTTCGGCTGTAGGAGATTCGGGCCGTATTCAGAAGCGCGGGAGAAAAAATATGATTCTCCGACAGGGTCAAAAACTGATTGCGGCTCGCCCCGGCGCCCCGGGTTTGAGGAAAAGCGATTCCCGAGAAGGCATTGAGCGAAGTGGTGGCGCTGCTGGCGCTGTCGATGTCGCTCTGGTCGATGGTAAAGCGGCCAAACAACGTATCGGCATCCGAGAAATTGTGATCGATCCGCATCTGCCCGAAGTCCACATTGGTAATGCTGGAGGCGGGAAAGGTGAACGTGTTATTCGCGGCGTTGGTCGGGTTGGGGTAAAGGGCAAGAAGCGGAGCTGTGTTGGCGTTGACGGTCACCGAAGACGTGGTTCCCAACTGGGGACATTGGACGTTGGTGATGACCCTGCCCGCAGGACCGTGGCATCCTGCCGCCGGCACCTGATCCAGAACGGTGAAGCCCAGGTTCTGCCGCACTCCCTCGTAGGTGGTAAAGAAAAACGTTTTGTCGTGACGGATGGGGCCGCCCAGGGAGGCTCCAAAATTGTTGCGCTTGAAGGGGGGAATCTTAGCGGGATCGAAGTAATTGCGGGCGTCCAAGGCGCTGTTGCGCAGATATTCGAAGACACTTCCGTGAAACCGGTTGGCTCCACTTTTACTCACCACGACCATCTGGCTGCCCATGGTCATGCCATACTCGGCGCTGAAGGTGCTGGTGACGACCTTGTATTCCTTAATTCCCTCGACTCCCAGGGTGGTGCCCGCCATGGAGGAGCTGCCCCATCCCGATTGATTTACGGTTGAGGTTCCGTCGAGAAGAAAGTTGTTGGAGATGGTGGGCGCTCCATTGCTGCTGAAAACGGTGCCGATCATTCCTCCGAGGCCGCCGTTGTTCTTATTCTGCGCAACTCCGGGCTGCATGAGGCTGAGGTCGATGTAATTGCGGCCGTTCAGCGGCAGTTCCGACATTTTATTCTCGTCCACCAGACCGCCCATGGAACTGCTGGTGGTGTTGACCTGTGACATTTCGCCGGTTACCGAAACCTGCTGCTCGGAGGTTCCTACCTGCAACACGGGGTTGATCGACAACTCCTGGGCTATATCGAGGATGATGCCCTGCTCGATCTGCGTTTTGAATCCCGCCTTCTCCACCTTGACGGTATAGTGGCCAGCCTGCAGGGCAGGAACGCGATAGGCTCCATCATTCCCGGTACTGGTGGTGCGCGCCTGTGCCGTATCGACATTCTGGATGGTGATGCTGGCCGCGGGGACGACCGCACCGGAAGGATCCTTGACCACCCCGAGAATCGAACTCGTGGTTTGCGAAAGCGCCGGAAGCGCCGTGACCACAAAAAGAAACGCCGTCAACCAAACCTTTGCGTTCCGGGAATTGCGAAGCTTACCTGTTTCCATGCTCATCTCCCCTGAAGTTTCGGATTTTGCGGCCTGCGCGTGCCGTCTTTTAAATTCAACAAATCAAGTTCAACAGAAATTCACTTCCGTTCACGAATCCGGATCACTTGGCCAGCGGGTTGGGACGCATCTGGAAATGAGCGACAAAGCTCTTGCTTCCCTTGCCTCCCTCGATGTGCCAGATCACCCTCTCCTGATTCGAGGTCCACAGGCCGCGGCCCTTCCATCCGGCCTTGGGGTCATCGATGCGTCCGCCCATGCTGCGCGTGTAGAAGCCCATGGGATACGGCACGCGCATGGTGATGAATTTTTTGGTCGCCGGAACAAACGCGATGAGTGAATCAGATCCGGTACCGTTCACGATGGGAATATCCCTGCCCAGACCCAGCGTGTCATGACTATCCACCCAGTTGTGGTAGAAGAAGTCCGCTGGAAGGCTGGTGTTCTTGAAGTTGGGTCCGGGGACAGGATCGAGCGTCCAGCCCTCGGGGCAATGCTGGCCGGTGGCGGTTGGACCGTTCAGCGGGCCCTTGCATTTGCGGCGGTCGAAGCTGGCAAGATGATTGCTCCCTGCCAGTGCCGCCCAAACCACGCCCTTGCTGTCGATGGCGATGCCCAGGGTGGAGAAAGCCTCAACCCCGGGAAGCTTGGGATTTTTATACGGAGGCTCGTAGACCTCAGCCCGGCAGGTTTCAGGCGGATTGGTCCCGGGCATCATGCGGATGATTCTTCCCGGAACCTGCGATTCGCTTGAGGCGACGCCGGCGGCATACCAGACGCTTCCGTCCAGAGGATGCACGGCGATTCCGTAACCGGAAGCTCCGCCAATAGCACGGTCGAGATCGGCATCCGCCGGCTCGTTGGGCCGGGTGTAAGGGCCGATTTTGCCGTCGCCGTTATAGTCGAGAACCGCCGGACACCAGCCAATCGACTTTTCCGAATCGTGCGTTTCATCCCACACGCGAATCTTGATCCAGCCGATGCCGCCTACGCCACCGATGGTTCCGTTATGGCCGCCGTAAATGGTTTCATCCTTATCGTTGGCAAAGGTGAGATGGGAGACTGCCAGGCAGGTATCGATATTGTCGAACTTGCCGGTTTTTGGATCGTAGCTGGTTACACCTGAGGGTTGAGAACCAACCGGCATCGGGAAGTTCTTCGCAAAGGGATTTTTGGAGCCGGGGATGCAGTAGTCGGGAATGACTCCGCGATTCTTGGCGCGGAACCAGAAGCGCCCCTTCTTGTCCATGTGGGGAGCCGACACGGTTACCGAGTCGTTCCAGATAATCTCATTGCCCCAATACGGCGAAGGCACCGAGACCCGTGGCGGACTGTGCGGACGCAGGAGCTTGCGGTCCTCTTCATTGCGAAGCGGCACGGTAACCATTTTTGTAGTGTTCTCGATGGGATCGAGAATCGCCAGCGCCCCGGCGGAAAAGTCCGTGCCGATAATCGGGCCATAGGCATTGGCCGTGGGATTGCGCTCGTCGGTGCTGCCCACATCATGGAAGAAGGATTTGTCGGTGCCAAAGTCCCAGAGCGTGACGACGAGATTTCTCTCAACTCCCTGCGGACGCGGTGGCGTAGGCGGCACCTCGCCGGCGGCGATACGGTCGCTCCAGTCGGCAAACATCGCCAAACCACGATCATGGCCCAGATTATTGAGGTTGTTGGTCATGGGCGGACCCACCTGTCCGGACATGAGCCGGCGCTCCCATGCCTCAGCGCTGGTCTTGAACTTGCCAAGGTTG
Source organism: Terriglobales bacterium (assembly GCA_035548935.1). Lineage (GTDB taxonomy): Bacteria > Acidobacteriota > Terriglobia > Terriglobales > Acidobacteriaceae > DASZRZ01. Next base: position 1,875 of record DASZRZ010000162.1, on the reverse strand, counting down.
GGAGATAATTCACGGGTCGCCTTATTCCCCATCTGGTGGCAGACCTCGCATCCCCGTTTCAATAGATAGAGCCATTGCGCCTGGGATTGAATGTGCGTGTCGAGGAGCAGTCCCACGTTTCCGCCCGAGTTGCCGATTCCGGCCAGCGCCGCGCCCTCGGGCACGATTACATCTCCGGGGTTGCGGGCCTTCATGGGAAATTCGCTTTTGGAAGGCACCTTGATAAGGGAAAACCAATAGCTGCCGGGGAAGAACTGCGCCGCTGCCTGCGGCGTGGGAGCGAGCACGGCAGTGAGATTCAGCACCTTGCCGGGCGCAGACTTCACCGGCTCCGAGTCAACGAGCCCATAACCCCGCACCCAGATTTTGTAGGTGACCTTGGGAAGATCGGGCAGCACGTAGCGTCCCTGATCATCGGTGACGACGATCTTGCGCAGCTTGGTGGGCAATTCCGAGGTCTCGGCAATGACCCACACACCGGCCTCGGGGCCCTTCGCGCTGGTGACCACTCCGCCGATATCGTCGGAGTCAATCGCAACAGCGGCGGCCTTCGCCTGCGACGCGGCGCTCTGAGGAGGCCCAGCCTCCACGCGGCTGGTTGCCGCCCAAAATATCATCCACGTAACTACCAGGGCGCCGAGCGGCCTCAGGGGCACAACGCGCATAACGACTTCTCCTGCTTAAAAGTGCTGAATTTATAGACGGATGTGGCTCAGGCTTTGAGATACCGTCTTCAAACCGCAGAACGATATCACAGCGGAAAAAGTAATACCTCCCTCAATCTCGCGTACATGGCACCAAAGTTGAAACGTTGCAGGCGTCCGGCATCATTAGCAGCTTGTGAATCGAAGGATTAACCAAATCATAAGGATGAAACGATAAGACGTTGAGAGCAGCCGACGATTATCCGGCAGCGCCGGTGTATACTCCGGGCCAAAAGCGCGAAGCTCACCCGAGCGCGAATGAAACGAGGTTTCCGATGAGGTCTTCCCAGCGAATCACCAGCAGCGGCATGAGTTTCTTTCTTCTGCTGGCAATGAATATGCTTTCAGGCGGAGCCGTGCAGGCGCAGAGTGGAGCCCACGCTTCGAAGCCTCCTTCGGCAGCAACGTCTTCGAAACCTTCATCGAAAACCTCGCCCCAGGCCGGAGCCGGAGCTTTACCCGCGGATGTGGACCCCGACTCGCGCTACCGCCTGCCGCTGCCCAGGCGCGAGGATTTGGACGACTACGGCAAACAGGTCTTCGACAAGCTTACCGATCCCACGCGCAGCCAGCACACGGGAATCCGGACGCCGGCGGGAATCCGCCTGCATAGTCCCCACGTGGCCGACACCATGAGCGCCGCCTACTCCTACCTGCGCCGGGAGACCGGATTCGGCGACCGCCTGACGGAACTGGCAATCCTGGTAACGGGGCGCGAAATGGATAGCCAGTACGAATGGGCCGCGCATGAGCCCGCGGCTCTCAAGGCGGGCCTGGAGCCGGCGATTATCGACATCATCAAAAACAACAAGCCGGTTACGGGACTGGGAGAGAAAGAAACGGTCATCATCAAGTTCGGGCGGGAGCTATTCGGGCAGAGAAAGGTTTCTTCTCCAACCTTTGCCGAAGCTCTGCGGCTCTTTGGCAAGCGCGGCGTGGTGGACCTGGCCTCACTGATGAGCCTTTATGTTGCCACCTCAACGCTGGTCAACGCCTTCGATATGCAGATGCCCGAGGGCAGGACGCCGTCGCTGCCTCCACGAAAACGCTAAGCGCGGTCAACGCCATGGCAGGTCAAAGTTGTGGATGTCAATCAGTTTTCATCCAGGATAGCCCGCATGGTCTTGAGCAAGGCTCCTGCCGTGTAGGGTTTTGTCAGGAAGTGTTTCAC
>DASZRZ010000161.1:0-8529 GCA_035548935.1 Terriglobales bacterium | reverse complement strand
TCTGGGCGCTGCCACTGTTGGCCCAGGAAAGCATCCAATACGGAAGTATCAGTGGTCAAGTAACCGACTCGACTGGCGCACTGGTCAAAGGCGCGCAGGTGACCGCGCGCCAGACAGAGACGAACTTCACCGTAACCTCCGCCACCAGCAACGATGGCCGGTTCCGGCTTTCCAACCTGCGGCTTGGACCCTATGAGATTCGGATTCACCAGGACGGATTCGCGGATGTCACCCGGACATTGAGCCTCAGCGTCGGCTCTGCGTTCGAGCTTCCGGTGTCTCTCAAAGTCGCGACGGGAAAGGAGAGCGTCACCGTCGTGGACGAAGCTCCCGTGCTAGAGGCCGCGCGCACTCAGGTGGCCGGGACAGTCCCCAGGGCCGAAATACGAAGTATGCCGCTGAATGGGCGCAGCTTCCTTGACATTGCATTGCTGGTCCCCGGTGTGTCTCCCACAAATACGGCCAGCACCCAGCTTTTCGCCGAAACCTCGGCCGTTCCAGGCCAGGGAATCTCGGTCAGCAGTCAGCGTAACTTCTCGAATAGTTTCATTGTGGACGGACTCTCCGCAAACGACGACGCCGCGGGCCTGAGTGGCATACCCTACGGAGTCGATGCCGTACAGGAGTTCCAGGTAGTAACCTCGGGCGGTCAAGCCGAGTTCGGACGAGCCCTTGGCGGCTATCTGAATGTGGTGACCAGGAGCGGCACCAACTCCCTGCATGGCGACCTCTATGGCTACTTCAAGAATAAGAATTTGAACGCCGCCAACGCTCTTTCCAGAACGGCGCTTCCCCTCACGCAGACCCAATACGGAGCGAGTCTGGGCGGACCTCTCGTGAAAGACCGGACTTTCTTCTTTTCGAATTTCGAGCAGCGGTTACTCAACCAGTCCGGCCTGGTGACCATTACGCCCGCCAATGTCACCACGATCAATAACCGTCTGATTGCCACCGGCTACAAAGGCCCGCTGATTACCACCGGACTTTATTCCAATCCGGTTCACAACGCCACCTTCCTTGCCCGGGTCGACCATCAGTTCAGTTCGCGGGATGTACTCACCGTGCGCTACAGCCTGTATGACATCAATAGCCGCAATGCGCGCGGCGTGGGCGCGCTGAGCGCCGCCACCGCGTCCGCGGACCTGGATAACCTCGATCAGGCGATCGCCGTCAGCAACGTCATGACGTTCTCTTCCAGCGTGACGAACGAAACCCGCGGGCAGTTTACCAACAGCAATCTGGAGGCTCCCTCCAGCGATCAGATTGGACCGAATGTGTCCATCGCCGGTGTGGCTACCTTTGGACGTTTTTCAAGCTCACCCACGCTGCGGCGCAACAAGATGTACGAGATTGTGGACAACCTCTCGTATCGCAGAGGGGCGCATGCTTTCCGGGTGGGTATCAACTTCCTTTACAACGACGACACGATTTCCAATCCGGGGTCGGCTCGTGGGAGTTATGCCTTTTCCTCAATGGCCAGTTTCCTGAGCGGGACTTACAACAACGCTGGATACACACAGAGCGTGGGAAACCCGACGGTGACCCAGCAAAATCCCAACCTTGGTTTCTACGCGCAAGATGAGTGGAAGGTGGGATCGCGGCTGACGCTGAATCTGGGGCTGCGTTACGATCTGCAATATCTTAAGACCATTACCACCGACACGAATAACGTTTCCCCGCGCGCAGGTTTTGCCTGGACGCCGTTTGCTTCCCAACGTACCGTGGTTCGTGGAAGCTATGGATTGTTCTTTGACCGGGTTCCACTGCGCGCCGTTGCCAATGCATTATTGGCGGCAGGCAACACAGCCGATCTGAATAGCCAGAACCTGACCAGAATCAGTTTATCGCCCACACAGGCCGGAGCCCCTGTTTTCCCCAATGTGCTGGTCTCCCAAACTCTCCCGCCGGGCGTCTTGATCAACTTCACGACCATGCAGCGCAACCTCCAGAACGCCTATTCCGAGCAGGGGAGCCTCGAAATCGAACAACAGCTTGGATCCAATAGCACGGTGAGCATCGGCTACCAGCATGTGCGCGGGCTGCACCTCATCGCTTCGATTAATCAGAACGTCCCCACCTGCGTTGCCGCCGGTACCAACAATGGCTGCCGTCCCAATCCCCTCTACGCAAATAACAGCCAGTACTCTTCGGCGGCCGATTCGCACTATGACGGCCTGCACATTTCTTTCGTTCAACGGCCGGCTCGCTGGGGCAACTATCGCATCACGTATACCTATTCGAAGGCTCTCAATAACGTGGGCGAGTTCTTCTTCAGCTCTCCCATAGATAATTTCAACATCTGGCGGGACTACGGACGGTCCGACGACGACCAGCGCCACCGGTTTGTATTCAATGGCTCCATCCACTCGCCCACGGGAAAAGGCACTACTCTCTGGACCCGGTTGACCAATGGGTTTCAGCTCAGCGGCATGTTGCAGTATTACTCGGCGTTACCGTTCAACATCACCACGGGCGCAAATACCGTCCAGGGAACCACCGCGCGGCCCACGGTCAACGGAGTCTTTATCAGCCGAAATGCGGGCACTGGCTTCGACTTCTTCAACTTGAATACCCGCGTCAGCCGCAACTTCCAACTCACCGAGCGCTTCCGGATGGAGGGCATCGTGGAGGCGTTTAACACCCTCAACCATGTGAACGGAGTCTCGCTCAACGGCGTATTTGGCACCGGAGCGTATCCTTCCACTCCGTCGCCAACTTTCCGGCAGGTTACCGCTGTCGGCGATCCGCGTACCATCCAGATCGCACTCAGGTTTGGGTTCTAATTGAACTAGGTACTGGTTGAGATAGGTGCTGCCGGGTGGATAGAATGACGCCTCAATCAGCGGCGCGTACAAGCGCCCCAGTTGGAAGGTGGCCGCTCTATTCTGCGATATGGCGCTGGCATTTCTATGCTGGCCTGTTCTGCATACCCTTCGTGATCTGGCTGGCGATCACCGGCAGTATCTATCTCTTCCGGCCACAGATCGAAGCCTGGTTGGACAAGCCTTACGACCAGCTCTCCATGCGTGATGCAGGCTTGAGCGGTGAGCGCCGGATTTCGGCAGCGTTGGCCGCGGTCCCGGGCTCGACCTTCCTGGCTTACGAGATTCCGCTCAGTCAGCAGTCCGCCCAACGGGTGATCGTCGGGAAGGACGCCTACCAGTACCGCGTTTACGTTCATCCGGGAACCGCCGCGATCTTAAACGTGGCGCGTGAAGATCAGCGTCCAATGCGGCAGCTATTTTATCTGCATGGCGAACTCGGGCTCGGAAACAAAGGCTCCATGGCTGTGGAACTGGCTGCCTCGTGGGCGATCATCATGATTTTGAGCGGACTCTTTCTGTGGTGGCCCCGCCCAGCTTTGCGACTGGCCGGGGCTTTGTTTCCCCGCTTGAACCATGGCAAGCGGACCTTCTGGCGCGATCTTCATGCGGTCACCGGTTTATGGGTGTCGTTCTTTGCTCTTTTCCTTCTATTGACCGGACTTCCCTGGGCAAAGAGTTGGGGCGGCTACTTGAAGGCAGTTCGAAAAGTCACGAGCCGTGTGGCCGTAACCCAGGACTGGACCACGGGCAAGTCTTCTGAAATGGCGGACCAGTTGGCTGTGACTAAGGCAACGGCGGCGGCTGCGGAGCATGCAGATCACATGGCGGCGGGAAGCCTGAATCATTCCGGAACGACGTCCCTGGCTGCCATCGATACGATGATCGCTACGGTAGCGCCGCTTCATCTGGCTTATCCCGTGCTGATCTCCCCTCCCAGGAAAGCGAATGGACCATGGACCGCCAGGTCTGATTCGCCGAATCGCATGCTGCGCTCGGAACTGGAGTTGGATGCGGCTTCCGGACGGATACTGAGCCGGGTGAACTTTCCCCAGCGCAATTGGATGGATCGGGTCGTCGGAATCGGAGTGAGCGCACATGAAGGGCAACTCTTTGGCCTCGTCAATCAGTTGCTCGGGGTGTTCACGGCGTTGGGGCTTATTCTGATCTGCGTAAGCGCGGTGGTGCTGTGGTGGCGAAGACGGCCGGTGGGCGTTCTCGGCGCTCCACCTCAATCCGCCCAATCAGGCGTATCTTACTGGCCGGTTTCACCTGTCGCTATCCTGGCGGTCTACCTGCCACTGCTCGGCCTCTCGATGATGGGTGTATTCCTTATTGAGAGGCTTCTTCTTCGGAGAATTCCAAAGGCCAGCCGCTGGCTTGGTCTTCAAGCGGCTTCATAAGCCCGGCGAACTGTCAGGAATTCACTTTCCGGCCGCCTCGCACGGATCTGCTCTCTGTCAATCGCCGTGCACGCGTCATCCGGCAACCTGACCTATTGGTGCAAGGAAGTGTTCCGGCTCGATCAAGCGCTCAGGGCCTATGCTCCTATGCGCTCTTGCGATACCTGCGCTTCAGGCCCAGCATGCCCGCCGCACCGCTCGCCAACAGCAACAAAGAGGAGGGCTCAGGCACGGTTGTGGGGCGCGTAACGTCAGAGACCACCAGGCTCCAGGTTCCTGAGGTTGGGCCAGTTGACACAGATACAGATCCCGAATCCGAAAATGTTCCGGTCGCAGTGGGATATAAAAATGTGAAACTGGGGTAAAAGCGCACCAACGCTTCGCCTGCGGGCAAGGTTCCGCTGCATCCCGACCCATTCAAGGTTACGCCTGCGCTTCCAAACAGGAAGCAATCATTGGTGTTGTTTCCTGCCAGGGCTTGGGTAATGGTCCAGGTGGTGGTTCCGTCGGTGATATTGAAGGGAGTAAAAGTGGAAATGAGAGTGGAATTGTTCGCCACCACGAAGGTCGGAACGGTGAACGAGAAGGAAAAGCTTTGAATCGGTGAACCCAGGATGGGGCTTCCCGTCGAAGTAAAGCTGAACGCGTATAGCTCATCGGCGCGGGCAGAAGAGGCGGAGAACAGCGAGACGAGAATCAGTAGTAGTAGCAACTTTGAGCGCATAGTCATCCTTCTTCTTCGGCGGCTTTCCTGGAATTATGGATCTATTGATTGGATCCGAGGCCACAGAAAGCCGCTGCACCGCATAACGTTCACCGTTTCGTAAAAACAGGTGGGGGCTAACCAACAGCCAAAACTCCCGGCTCGATTAAGCGCTCAGGGCCGATGCTCTTATGCGCTCTTGCGATACCTGCGCTTCAGGCCCAGCATGCCCACCGCTCCGCTCGCCAACAGCAACAAAGAGGAGGGCTCAGGCACGGTTGTGGGGCGCGTAACGTCAGAGACCACCAGGCTCCAGGTTCCAAAGGTTATGCCATTCGCAAAATTTATAGATCCCGAGTCCGAAGACGTTCCGGTCGCAGTGGGATATAAAAATAGGCCTGGGTCAAAGCGCATCAACACTTGGTTAAGGGGCGTGGACCCGCCGCATCCTGGCCCATCTAAAATGGCACCCGCACTTCCAAACAGGAAGCAATCATGGGTGTTGTTTCCCGCCAGGGCTTGGGTAATGGTCCAGGTGGTGATTCCGTCGGTTATGTTGAAGGGAGTGAAAGTGGAAATAAGAGTGGCATTGTTCGCCACCACGAAGGTCGGAACGGTAAACGAGAAGGAAAAGCTCTGGATCGGTAGCCCAAAGTCGGGACCGCCAGTCGTGGTAAAGCTGAACGCGTATAACTCATCGGCGCGGGCAGATGAGGCGGAGAACAGCGGCACGAGAACCAGTAGTAGTAGTAGCAACTTTGAGCGCATAGACATCCTTTGGGGCTTTCCCGGAATTGGATCCAAGGCTACAGAAAGCCGCTACATCGAGGTGACAGAGTAAGCGCAGAAAGGGAAACCCGCAATCCATGGAACTACCTAGCCCCATGGCCTAGCCGATCGGGCAAGTATCGTAGGTGTCAGGTCCTGTGGTGTTTGGTTCTGCGCTCTAGCGCAAAAAAACCGGATTTTAAGATTTCGTCTTCTTCGGCGCTTTGGCGGGAACTTTGGCGCCCTTCTTCCGCGCTTCGGAAAGGCCAATGGCAATCGCCTGCTTCCGGCTTTTTACAACGCCGCCTTTGCCGCCCTTTCCCGAACGCAGCGTGCCTTTCTTCTCGCGGCGGACCGCGCTTTCAACGGACTTGCTGGCCGCTTTGCCGTACTTGCGGCCACTCGATTTCTTGCGTGATGCGGCGCTTTTTTTCTTACTTGATCCCGTGCTCGTTCGGTTAGCCATTCGATCCTCCCGGAAATATGCCTTCAGCGCTAACAGTTTTTAGTTGCACCCGGAAGCCTGAGGGATGGATGGCCTCTTCATGATGCGGGACCAGCCCAATGATGCGGGAGCCGCCCAGGCCGCCCCTCGGCCAATCGTCCGCGTCTTTTCTCTTTTCTTAATCCACTTTTTATTAATTTGTATTCGAAATCTGGTGCGTGGCGATTCTGCTGACCTTTCCGTCGATTTCCGATCAAACCTTCGCGGCCTGTAGTGCAACTAAGTTTGACGCAGTGTCAGGAGGCCCGTGCCTCAAAATTCTCAAAGGAGTCCTTACAATGACCGACGATCCGAACAAGAGACAGAACGACCCTTCGCAGAGCGGTGGGCAGCGGGAACAACAACAGCAATCCCGCCGGCAGCAGGGAACTGATGACAGCTCCCAGAAACGTCCCGCTCAAGGCGACAACGAACTGGAGCAGGATCAGGAAGAGCAGGATCAAGGCGAACAGCGGCGGGCTTCCTAAGCTCGTAAAACCCACGGGCCCCGGTGGATTACACCGGGGCTTAATTTCACCGGGAAGCCGGGGCTGCTTAGGGTTAACGGGGGCAAATGCGAGTGAATGTCAAAATCTGCTTATCGTGAACTTGTCCCATTGCAGGCTCGATCTCCTTCGCCGGGCAGTGAAAAGCATGCAAAGAAGCGGGGCTTCCTGGCGAAGCTGGGCCCCGGACTGATTACGGGCGCCTCTGACGATGATCCCAGCGGAATCGCCACCTACTCACAGGTGGGCGCGCAGTTCGGTACCGGACTGTTGTGGACCATGCTCCTTTCTTATCCGCTCATGGCGGCGATACAGGAGATTTGCGCCCGCATAGGCCGCGTGACCGGTTGCGGCCTGGCAGCTAACCTCCGGAAGAGCTATCCGCGTCCACTGCTTTATTTTGTCCTGATCGCCATGTCGGCGGCGAATGTCTTCAATCTCGGTGCCGATATCGGGGCTATGGGTGCGTCCCTGGCGCTGATTGTGCCCGCCAATGCCAACGTCCTCACCGTGGTTTTTGGAGTCATCTCGCTCGTTGCGGTCTTCTTCATTCCGTATTCAACCTACGCCCGGTATCTGAAATGGCTGACTCTCTCACTTTTCTCCTACGTGGGTGTGGTTTTTCTGGCGCATGTTTCATGGCCATCGGTTGTTCGCGCGACGTTGATCCCGCATGTGGTGCTAAGCAAGGAATTTCTGATGGCGATTGTGGCGGTACTGGGAACCACAATCAGCCCGTATCTGTTCTTCTGGCAGGCTTCGCAGGAAGTGGAAGAGGTGAAGGCCAATCGGGGAGAAAAAGCTCTGAAGCATGCGCCGGCCCAGGCGCGCGCGCAGTTGGATCGTATTCGTACGGATACATACGTTGGCATGGCATTTTCGAATGTGGTCGCCTTTTTTATCATCCTGACCGCGGCCTCGACCTTGCACATCAGTGGAATCACGGATGTGGCCACATGCGCGCAGGCAGCGGCAGCCTTAAAGCCCCTGGCCGGACGGTTTGCGACGGCGTTGTTCGTGTGCGGGATCGTTGGCACGGGAATGCTGGCCGTGCCGGTACTGGCGGCATCGGCAGCTTATGGCATCGGTGAAGGATGCCAATGGCGTGTGAGCCTCGAACGGCGTCCGCTTCAGGCAGTTGGCTTTTACAGCGTTATAGGAATTGCCATCGGGACTGGGCTGGCGCTTAACTTTCTCCACATCGATCCTGTGAAGGCCCTCTACTGGTCGGCCATTCTCAATGGCCTGGTCGCGGCGCCGCTGATGGCGGTAATCATGATGATGGCATCCAATCGCAAGGTGATGGGAAAGTTTGTCATCCCCACTTATCTCCGGTGGGTGGGGTGGTGCGCCACGATCGTCATGGTATGTGTTTGCCTCAGCGTTGTGCTCAGCTGGCTGGGCTCAGTTGGAAGACCCTGAGGAAGGTGGTCCCACACCGTATGGAGCCTTTCACCGCCGGCCTTATCCGCGTGCAAGAATGTGCGCCTGCACTTGATCCACCGTTAGCGGGGTGACGCCAATCCCCGTACACCATCGGAGACCGGCTTCGGCGAGTCCAGAGACGGCGTTGGAGACAAGCACCACCCGGAGGTTCCGCTCCGTGGCGTCGAACAAGGTCGCGCTGGGGCAGTTGGGGAAGTTGCATCCGGCGACGACCACGGTATCCACCTCAAGGGCGCGCAAGCGCTCCTCCAGCCCGGTGTTGTAAAAGGCGCTCCAGCGCGGTTTATAAAAGAGCCACTCGGAAGGGCCGAGTTCCAGGTATTCACCGGCAAGAAGGGCGAGGGAGGTGTCCGGCGTGGCAGCCGCGAGGATCGCCTCCACCGCACGAGCCCCACTG
>DASZRZ010000160.1:0-3499 GCA_035548935.1 Terriglobales bacterium | reverse complement strand
GCCCGTGACGCACCACTGCGTGGTCGTCGGCTAAAAGTATCTTCATGGTTTTCTCCTTCTTCCGGCTCCGCGGGCCGGAGGGGGATGGAAACGGTCACCTGTGTGCCGGTGCCCTCGGGACCGCGCGCGATTTTAAACGTTCCACCCAGCAGCGCCGCCCGTTCGCGCATCCCCAACAGCCCCATCGAACTGGTCTTTTGGATTTCCGCCCTTGTTATTCCCCGCCCATTGTCTTTTACCTGCAGAATCAGGCGCCCCTCTGTCTCTCGCAAACTGACCGAGACCTGCGTCGCTCCCGCGTGCCGAATGATGTTTGTGAGTGTTTCCTGGAAAATACGGAAGAACGCGGTGTTTAAATCCGAATCCGGCAATGAGTCCCGCACCGAAATCTGGACCACGCACTTTATACCCGTGCGGCTTTGGAATTCATTGGCCTGCCATTCCAAAGCCGCGACCAGTCCCAGATGGTCTAGCACGCCGGGACGGAGCTCGGTCGAGATGCGCCGAACCGTTTGAATGGTCGAATCGATATGGGCGGAAAGGGCTTTCGCTTTTTCCACTAATGCCCGCTCCTCGCGCGGCATTTTGCTCGCCAGCCACGAAAGATCCAGTTTGCAACTCGTCAGCGCCTGTCCCAATTCGTCGTGCACCTCTCGTGCGATCCGTGTCCGCTCTTCCTCCCGAACCGATTGCAGATAGATGGAAAGGGCTCGCAGTCGCTCATGCGATTCCCGAAGTTGTTCTTCCGCGCGCCGGTGCTCGGCCCGCTCCGCTGCTTCGCGCAAGGCACGATTCACCGCGGGCGGCAGCCGCGAAAGCCGCGTCTTCAACACATAATCGGTCGCCCCGCTCTTGAGTGTTTCAATCGCCACCTCTTCTCCCATCGTCCCCGTGACAAAAATGAACGGGGTCTCCGGGCATTGTTCTCGCGCGATTTTCAAGGCCTCATGCCCGTTAAATTCGGGCAGCGAATAATCCGAAAGAATCAATGTTGGCGGGTGGTGCCGAAGCTCGTCCAGGTAGCCCTCCCGGGTATCGACTCGCCGCGCGGAAAATGTCAAACCTCCTTTGCGCAGGGCGAAACGCGTCAATTCCGCGTCCGCTTCGTCGTCCTCGATCATCAAGATGTGGATGTCGCGCTTCACGTGGCGGGGGCTCCCGCGCCGCTCACGGGCAACGAGAAATAAAAAGTGGCTCCCGCACCCGCTTCTCCTTCCGCCCAGGTTTGCCCGCCATGCCGGTGAATTATCCGCCGCACATTCGCCAACCCGATACCCGTCCCTTCGAATTCCGAAGCCCGGTGCAGCCGCTGAAAAACGCCGAAGAGTTTGTGGGAGTAACGGCTGTCAAAACCGACCCCGTTATCCCGGACGTAAAAAACCTGCTGCCCGCCTTCAACGCGGTAACCGATCTCGATGACGGCGGTTTCCCGGGTCCGCGTGTATTTGAGGGCATTCCCCAAGAGATTCGCCAGCACCTGGCGCAACAGGGCTGGATCGGCCTCTACGTCGGGCAGTTCCGGCACAACCCATTCCACCCTCCGCCCCTGCGCGTCCGCTTGCATATCCCCAATCACCGCCCGCACGAGCGGTTCCAATCTCAGGCGACTCTTGCGCAATTCGGCTCGGGCCATCCTTGAAAACGCCAGCAGGTCGTCGATCAACCGCCCCATGTTCTTTGCCGACCGCGACAACGTGTCCAGGTAATGCTTCGCCTCTTCGTCCAGCCATTCTCCCTTGGTCGATGCCAGGATTTCCACAAATCCTTCGATGTGGCGTAAGGGTGCCCGCAAATCGTGGGAGACCGAGTAACTAAACGCCTCCAGCTCTTTGTTCGCCGCCTCCAATTCCCCTGTCCGCTCTCTCACACGCCGTTCGAGATCCACGTTTAGCCGCCGGATTTCTTCCTCCGCTCGTTTGCGCTCGCTGATGTCATGGGCGATGATCTGCCCAGCCGACTTCCCCCCAAACACCAGCGGCGCCGCCGCCATCTCCACATCCAGCCGCACCCCATCGAGGCGCAGCATCTGCACCTCCCGAAATGCCAAGGGCTTCCCTTGAGCATGCATCTCGCGCAACGGTCCCTGCACTTTGCCCCAATCCGCCTGGGTGAAAAAGTCCTCCACTTGACGTCCGGCGAATTCCTCCGCCTGGTCCGCCCCGAAAAGCTTCACGGCGGCTGAATTCACAAACACAATCCGTTCATCCGCTTGGACGATAATGGCGTCGGGCGAAAGCTCTACGAGACTGCGGTACCGCTCCTCGCTGGATTGCAGCGCGCGTTCGGCCTTCCGGCGCTCCAGCTTCAACTCCGTCTGGCGCAAAGCGCGATGGATCGCCGGCGGCAAACCGGCCAATTGGTGCTTTAATACAAAATCCGTCGCTCCGCTTTTGAGCGCCTTAATCGTCATCTCCTCACCCAGCGAGCCCGTGACAAAGATGAAGGGGATATCCGGGGCCCGCTGCTTCGCCAGCGAAAGCGCGGTAAACCCATCGAAACAGGGCAGGCCGTGATCCGAAAGAATGACCGATGGGCGGAAGTGCTCCAGCTCTTCCAGGAATGCATCCTCCGTGTCCACACGCCGGAAGGCAAACCGGAAGCCTCCTTCCTTCAGCGTATGCTCCACCAAGGTGGCATCATACGCCTCATCCTCGATCATCAATATGCGCAGTGAGTTCTCGATATGCTTTTTTGCTCCTCCAATATAGTCTCGAACCTTAACGCGTCTGAGGCTTTGTGCAGATTAGGGTGAAAACCCCATCCTGGCGGAAGGTGGGGGCCGAGTCGTCTGACCCGCCGAACGAGCCCGGAGACGGTGGTCAGCCGGCCTGCCAAGCCGAGCGACCCATTGCAGGCCGGGCCCAAAAAAAGGGGAACTGCTTACTTTCCTAACGGCAGCGGCTGGGGCACGGCTTCCCCATCTTTGCGCGGGTCGGAAGCCCCAAAGTTGAGCTTTCGCGCGAAATCGCGCATGACGACTTGTCCTCCGCCCATATCCGCCGAAAGTGCTCCGCGCATCTCCAATAGGTGACCCCGGTGTATAAGCTCCTCGCGCACAGCCGGTTCCACGCGGGATTCCAATTCCACATCGCAGCCATTAAAGGTCATCTTCGTGAAGCGCGGAGCTTCCAGCGCTTGCTGGATGTTCATGTGGTGGTCCACGAGGTCGGAGACAAATTGGGCATGCGCCTGAGCCTGGTTCCAGCCGCCCATGATTCCGAAGGCAATTTTCAATTCACCTTTAGTCATGAACGCGGGAATGATGGTATGAAGTGGCCGCTTGTGGCCGGCCAGCAGGTTCGGGCTGTCTGGGTCGAGACTGAATAACCCTCCGCGATTTTGCAGGGCAAAGCCTGCACCCGGGGGCACCAGGCCCGAACCAAACGAGTTGTAGTTGCTTTGAATGTAAGAAACCATGTTGCCATCCGCATCCACTACGCACAGGTAAGTCGTGTCCGTCCCCATGCCGGGCGGCTTGCCGGCTGGGACGTTGCAGTTG
>DASZRZ010000159.1:0-1622 GCA_035548935.1 Terriglobales bacterium | reverse complement strand
GGCGTTCCCTGCTGCCACTCGATCCCGATGTAAACGTCTTCCGTATTCTCGCGGAAGATCACGATATCCATCTTTTCGGGATGAACCACCGGCGAGGGCGCGCCGTACCACTTCACCGGACGCACGCAGCCATAAAGGTCCAGAATCTGCCGCAGCGCCACATTCAACGAGCGGATACCACCGCCTACCGGCGTGGTCAGCGGTCCCTTGATTCCTACGCGCAGCGACCGCAGCGCGTCCACCGATTCGTCGGGCAGCCAGGTGTTGAACTTCGCCATGGCTTTTTCGCCGGCAAAAATCTCGTACCAGGCGATGCGGCGCTTTCCCTGGTAGGCCTTCTCAACCGCCGCGTTGAATACGCGCGCGGAGGCCTTCCAGATATCGCGCCCCGTGCCATCCCCCTCAATAAAAGGGATAATCGGATTATCGGGAACGTGGTATACGCCGTTGGAATAGGTTATCTTCGCGCCATCGGCGGGGATGGGCACGCCGTTGTAGGATTCCGCCATCGAATAAGCCTCCAGACTCTGATTCAACCGAAAGGAATGGGCTGCAAGCAAAGCGGCTCAACGGATACAATCTGGCTCCGTCGCAAGAGCCGCAAGCAGTCACCGCAATCACAGCACAAACTGTTTACCATACCACCGCTGCCGAAAAGGGCGCAATCGCGATCGGCGCAACACCCGCTGGGAGTCATCTCTGGTTGGAGTCGCCGCTCTCTGGATCGACCGCCTGGTCGAAATAAATCCAGATCACGCGGGATATGAGCGTAATCACCGGAATGAAGGGAACAAACAGCACCAGCGACCATACGAGAATCCGCTGGAAGCTCATGCCCAATCCCAGCCACAGAAAAAGCCCGATCACGCATGTGGCAGCCAGCGCCAGCAGGTAGCTGAAGTACATGGCGCCCAGAAAGTATCCCTGCTCGCGCTCGAACTTCAGGCCGCAAACCGCGCAGCGCTCGTGCATCGGCGGAAATCCCAGAAGGATGGAGCGCCGGAAAATCCTGCCCTCCCGGCAGCGCGGGCATCGCTGCTGCATAATCCCTCGGAATGCGGAGATTCTGGCTTCCCTGCCCATGTTTTCATCTCACTTGCCCGGCTCATGATCTCGTCCCGCGAACTTTACTTCGGTGGGTCGGCGATCAACTGGGCCATCAACCGGCTGTATCTCTCCCGCAGCGACCGGCGTGTTTCCGCCAGCAGCGAGAAAATATCGCCTCCCGCACTGGGATAATCCGTGCCCCCATTCAAAAAGCGCCCCGCCAGCTCCGACGTGGACTGCCGCACCCGCTCGGAGGCCAGCAGTGTCTTGCGGCCGGTTGCCAGCCGGATCGCGTGATCCAGCGCCCGCAGGAACTCGGTGGCGCGTCGCAACTCCCTGCCATCGCTTGCGGTCAGCATGCCGCGCTCTTCCAGAGTGAGGATCCTGTCCTTGAGATTCCCACGCAATTCATTGCCCCTGGTGCCTTGAGAATTTTGCAGACCATGTAAAACGGTGAGCGTGCCGACAAGAAAATCCGTGTCGTAAATTCCCCCCGGCCCCGACTTCAAACTATGTTCGAAGCTGTATGCCTCCTGCTGGCCGAAGCGGGGCATGGCCGCGCTTTCAATCCGCGA
>DASZRZ010000158.1:0-6743 GCA_035548935.1 Terriglobales bacterium | reverse complement strand
ACGGCCAAGAGTCCCGCCATGTTGTTCTACCTCGACAACTGGCAGAGCGTGGGTCCGCATTCGCTCGCGGCGAATCGAACGGGCGCGGGCGCTTTTCAGCGCCGGGGTTTTCAGCGTCGTGGTTCCCAGCGCCCTGCTTTTGGGCGGCGTCGATTCCCCCAGGAGAATCCGCAGGAAATGCCGCCTCAGCAGGAGGCTTCCGCACAACGGCCTCCCCGGGGATTGAATGAAAACTATGCCCGCGAGCTGATGGAACTGCACACCCTCGGCGTGGACGGCGGATATACGCAAAAAGATGTTACGGAGGTTGCCCGGGTCTTTACCGGATGGACGCTCCGCCAGCCGCGCCTTGGAGGCGGCTTCGATTTCAATGATCGCATCCATGAGCCCGGCGAGAAGATCGTTCTGGGGAAAAAGATTAAAGGCGGAGGCGAAGCGGAGGGCATGCATGTACTTGAAATGCTGGCCCGGCATCCTTCCACGGCAAAGTTCATCACCACCAAGCTGGCGCAGCGCTTTGTGTCGGACACTCCACCGCAGTCTCTGGTGGACCGGATGGCCAAAACTTATTTGAAGTCCGATGGGGATATCCGCGAGGTTCTGCAAACCATGTTCCGCTCCCCCGAGTTCTGGGAGCCTGTGGCTTATCGCGCGAAAGTTAAGACCCCGCTTGAGTTTCTGGCCTCTGTGATTCGCGCCACGGGAGTCGAAGTGGAGAACGCGCTGCCCCTGGTTCAAACCCTGAACAGCATGGGCATGCCCTTGTACGGAGCGCAACCGCCGACGGGATACTCCAGCTCCGCCGATGCGTGGGTGAACTCCGCCGCGCTGCTGGGCCGCATGAATTTTGCCCTGGCGCTAACCTCAAACCGCATTCCCGGTGTGACGTTTGCTTCCCAGAGACTGCTGCATTCCGGCTCCGGCCTGAACGGCAACTTTCAGGACGAGGATCAGACGTTGGCCGCTCTCGAAGGCCAGTTGCTTGACGGAGATGTGTCGCGCCAGACTCATGACACCATCCTCAAACAGCTTCATGATCCGGACCAGCAAACCAGCGCGGATTTTGCGCATGCCGGGCGGGTCCCCGCGATTGCCGGGCTGATTCTGGGCTCGCCGGAGTTTCAGAGGAGATAAGCGATGGCCATTACACGGCGGATTTTCATGCACAGAGGAGCACTGGCGCTGGCGAGTACGGCAGCGGTCCCGGCTTTCCTGACGCGAGCCATGTGGGCGTCCGATGAGGCGCTGGCGGGGAACAAGAGGCTGGTGGTGATCTTCATGCGCGGCGCAGCCGACGGGCTCAACATCGTGGTGCCGCATGGGGAAGCGTCGTATTACTCCATGCGCCCCACCATCGCGATCCCGCGCAACTCGGTGATCGATCTGGATGGCTTCTTTGGACTGCATCCCTCGCTCTCGGCGCTCAAGCCGCTTTGGGACCAGAAGCACCTGGCTTTTGTGCATGCGGCAGGTTCGCCCGATCCCACGCGTTCGCATTTCGATGCCCAGGACTACATGGAGTCGGGCACTCCCGGACGCAAGTCCACACCCGATGGCTGGCTGAATCGTTCGCTGCGTGAGGCCTCGATCTCCGGTAAGCCCTCACCCTTCCGCGCCGTTTCCATGGGTGGTCACCTTCCGCGAATCCTGAGCGGCGGTGTAGCTGCGGTAGCCATGGGCGACATCGATCAGTTTGGCGTGGGGGCGCGTAACCCTGCCGCGGCGCCCATGGCCAATACCTTCGAAGCGATGTATGCGCAGTCGGCGGACACGGTGCTACATGGCACCGGCAAAGAGACCTTCGATGCCGTGAAGATGTTGCGCTCGGCAAAGCGCGCGAATTATGTTCCCGATGCGGTCTATCCAAGAGGCCCACTCGGCAACTCGCTGTCGCAACTGGCCCAGCTTATCAAGTTGAACCTGGGCGTACAGGTTGCCTTCGCCGATGTCGAGGGTTGGGATCACCATGTTAATGAAGGTTCCGTGCAGGGACAGCTTGGGCTGCGGCTTGCGGACCTGGCGGGATCGATCTCCGCATTCTGGAAGGACCTCGGCGATCTGGCCTCGGAGACGGTGGTCGTCACCATGTCTGAGTTCGGACGCACTGCCCGGGAAAACGGCAGCCGCGGCACCGATCACGGCCA
The DNA here is from genome assembly GCA_035548935.1 of Terriglobales bacterium. Classification (GTDB taxonomy): domain Bacteria; phylum Acidobacteriota; class Terriglobia; order Terriglobales; family Acidobacteriaceae; genus DASZRZ01. The sequence goes on along the minus strand of DASZRZ010000158.1, from coordinate 4,599 downwards.
CGCCAACGTCATGATGGTGCTGGGAGGCCCGGTGAGAGGCGGCAAGGTTTATGGACGCTGGCCCGGACTTTCTCCCGAGCACTTGAACGATGGGCGTGACCTGGCCCTGACCACCGACTTCCGCACCGTTTTGGGAGAGATGATCCGCGAGCACCTCGCCACCCGCGATCTGGCCGCGGTGTTTCCGGGGTTCGCGAATGACGAGAGGTCATTCCTCCGGCTCCTGCGCTGAATTCATCCTGCCCGCGCAGGTCTCGCCGGGCCGATTGACGCTGCCACGGCCAGCCCCTAGCATTGAGGCAGGTCTAAAGTATGCGTATCCAAGCCTTGCGGTTCCTGCTGCCACGCGCTTTCTCTTTCCGGTTGAATCATCGAAGTTCCCTGATGCAGAGAAATCCGGCTCTGCCGCCTTTGCGCCTTGCCGTCCTGGTGCTGTTGTGTGTTCTGCCCCTGGCCGCTCCCGCGCAAGAGGCGGCTGCGAAACAGCAGGCCTATTCGCATGATGTACAGGTGTTGGCCTCCGACAAAATGGAGGGGCGGGGCGCGGGAACCAGGGGTTTGGAGCGTGCCTCGCAATACATCGAAAAACAATTCAAAGCCGCAGGACTCAAGCCCGCCGGGGAGCACTCTTACTTCCAGCCGTTTACCGTTACCACCGGCGCACGGTTGAGCGGCGGCAATCATTTCATCATTGCCAGCAATAGTGCGAAAAAAAGCCTCGCACTCAACAAGGACTACCTTCCCCTGGGCTTCTCCAGCACCGGAACCATCTCGGGGCCGATGGTCTTTGCTGGATACGGCGCCACGGCGGATGAATTTCATTACGACGATTACGAGAACCTGAATGCCAAAGGCAAGATTGTTGTGGTTCTCCGCTATGAGCCGCAGGCCTTTCAGGAGAAGAGCGGGGACAAGGGAAACACGCCTCACGCCGCGATTTTAGCCAAGGCAATCAATGCGCGCAATCACGGTGCTATGGCCATGATCCTGGTGAATGGCAGCCCCGCCGGACATGAAAAAGAAGAGGACGTGCTGCTGAAATTCGGACATCTTTCCGGGCCGGAAGATGTCGGCCTGCCGGTCGTGCAGGTAAGCAACTCCATAGCTGGCGAATGGTTCAAGCCAGCCGGCAAGTCACTGGCCCAGTTGCAGCAGAGTATCGACCGTGATCTCAAGCCGCAGTCGTTCGCATTACCGGAGACGCTTCAGGCTGAGATTGCCGTCAATATTGAAAAGACCAAAGCTACGGTCAACAATGTGCTCGGATATCTTCCCGGCAAGAGCGATGAGTTCCTCATCATCGGCGCGCACTACGATCATCTTGGACGCGGAGATTCCAACTCGCTGGCCCCCTCGCAGATTGGGCAAATCCATCATGGCGCGGACGACAATGCTTCCGGCACCGCCGGAATGCTGGAGCTGGCCAGAACGTTTTCCGGCAAGCGCGATCAACTCGACCGCGGCATTCTCTTTATGGCATTTGCGGGCGAAGAGCTGGGATTGCTGGGCTCCGCGCATTGGGTCAGTCATCCCACCCTGCCGGTGGGGAAGGCGGTCGCGATGATCAACCTCGACATGATCGGGCGCATGAAGGATTCCAAACTCTATATCGGGGGAATCGGCACCGGCTCCACGTTCAAAACGTTGCTCGAAAATGCCGCGAGCAAGTACCACTTCGATATTGCCTATTCCGCCGATGCTTACGCAGCCAGCGACCACACTTCTTTTGTGGCGAAGAAGATTCCGGTGCTGTTTTTCTTCTCCGGATTGCATGCCGACTATCACAAGCCTTCCGACACCTCGGACAAGATCAACTCCGCCTCGGCAACTCAAATCGTCGATCTTGTTGCCGACGTGGCCAGCACGCTTGATACGGCGCAGGCTCCTCCGCAGTTTGCCGCTGTAGCGCCTTCGAACGCGCACGGCGAAGGCATGGGCGGCGGAGGAGGCTACGGTCCGGCTTTCGGTTCCGTTCCCGACTTTACGGAAACGGAGGATGGTGTGCGGTTCTCCGATGTGCGCCCCGGCTCCCCCGCCGCCAAGGCGGGATTGAAGCCCGGAGACGTTCTGGTAGAGTTCGGCGGCAAGACCATCCGCAACCTTTACGACTTCACCGACGCCCTGCGCCGTAGCAAAGTCGGAGACGTGGTCGAAGTGAAGGTGCTGCGCGACGGAAAGCCCGTGCAGGCCAGCGTGACGCTCGAACAAAGAAAATAGGACGGGAAAAGGGTTACGAGACGATGAAGAAAAGAGTCGCCGGATTTCTATCGTTTGCCGCAGTCGCGATCCTGGCTTTTTCAATCGCACCGGCATTGTCCGCTCCGCCGCGGCCCAAGGATGCCGTCCCGCTTGTGCTTCCATCCGAACGGCATTTGAAAAACGTCCGCCAGCTGACCTTCGGAGGACAGAACGCGGAAGCCTACTTTTCAGCGGATGATCGCTCGCTTATCTTCCAGCACTCCGGCGATGGCATTCCCTGTGACCGCATCTACACCATGCCGGTGGATACCCCGGATGGCAAGCCCGCCACCCCGCGCCAGGTAAGCAACGGCAAGGGAAGAACCACCTGCGGATACTTTTTCCCCACGGGCGGCAGAATTCTTTACGCGTCCACTCACATGGGGAGCCCCGAGTGCCCGCCGAAGCCGGACTATTCCCGTGGATATGTGTGGCCGATTTATTCGACCTACGACATCTTTACCGCCCGCGCCGATGGCACGGATATCCGCCAGCTCACCCGCACCCCCGGCTATGATGCGGAGGCCACCATCAGCCGCGACGGCAGAAAAATCGTCTTCACCTCGATGCGTGACGGCGATCTGGACGTTTACACCATGAATGCCGATGGAAGCGGCGTCCGGCGGCTGACCGACAGTCTGGGATACGACGGCGGTGCGTTCTTTTCGCCCGATGGAAAGAAGATCGTCTATCGCGGCCAGCATCCCAAATCGCCCGAAGAGGTTTCCGATTACAAGGCGCTTCTGGGTCAGGGGCTGATCCGGCCCGGCAATCTGGAGCTTTGGGTGATGAACGCCGATGGCTCGCAAAAGCGGCAGATCACTTCCAATGGCGCGGCCAACTTCGGCCCCTTCTGGCATCCCGATGGAAAGCGAATCATCTTCGCTTCGAATGTCGCGTCTCCCAAGGGCACGGAGTTCGATCTCTATATCGTGAACGCCGATGGCACTGGCCTTGAGCAGATCACATACCAGCCGGACTTCGACGGATTCCCCATGTTTACCCGCGATGGCAAGCGGCTCGTGTGGGCATCGAACCGCAACGGCAGCGAGCCGCATGAGACCAATCTCTTCATCGCCGATTGGGCGGATTGAAAATCATGGTTCCGAATCGCTGCCCGCATGGATCTTCCACGCGATCTGCCGCAGGATTCCGAGCCAGACTTCGGCGTCGCTTGCCGGGATATTCAGCCGCCGCACCAGCCGCCGGATTTTTTCGTCCGCTGAAAGGATCGAGCGCGAATTCAGATATCCGCTGCCGTGGAGAACTTCCATCAAAAGGCTCGTAATGCGATCTATCTCGGCGGCGCTGGCAGAGGGCGGCTGCACTTTGGAAGGTTCGGCACTGGATGGCACGGCACTGGATTGCAAAAACAGGCGTGAATCGCGAATCAGTTCATAAAGACAGATGGCGACGGCCTGCCCCAGGTTCATCGAGATATTCATCTCTCCGGTGGGAATTCGCATCAGCCAGTTGCAGTGGCTCAGGTCTTCATTGGAAAGTCCAAACTTCTCCGAGCCAAACAGCAGGCACACGTTTCCGGAAGCCAGGTGCTCGCGGATAGCCGCCGCGCCCTTCGCCAGATCTTCTAAAGGATGGTGCAACTCGCGATTGCGGACCGCCGTGGTTCCCACCACGAGCGTGCTGTCGCCAATGGCTCCGGCCAGGCTCGTGAATTCTTCCGCGCCTGCCAGTACTCCGGAGCCGCCAGCCGCCGAACGGGCCTCGCGGAAGGCGGCATCATAGGGGTTCACAACCCTGAGGCGGGAGAAGCCGAAGTTGCTCATGGCGCGGGCAGCGGCGCCAATGTTCAGGGGGTTGCGCGTCTCTACGAGCACGACGCGTAAGCGGTCGAAATCTGCGTTGGCGGACAAGAAACCATATTTTACTGTAAAGGCCAGTGAGCTTTGCTCGTCCGGCAGGTGGACGATCTATTCATGAACTTCACAAGCTCGTCGTCATGGATTACATTCCCCTGCCGCCGCTCTGCCAGATAGAGCTTGACTCCTGCCACGGGTAAAATATATTCCGCTGTTCGCCGCCGTGCGCGGGGCACTTTAGGGCCGTGGCCGCATCCGGTGCCACTCCCTACAATGCAGGCAGGAAAGCCATGGCGGAATTTTGCAGTGGCGGAAGTTAAAGGAGAAATTCGAATGCAAGCAGTCATGCCCAGGCCGTTGGGAAAGCTACTGGCCGCATGTGCCATCGTGGTGGCAGTTGCCGCCGCGCCTTTGAATGCAAGTCCCAGGCCAGCTTCGCCGAAGGCCGAATCCGCCACGGTTGCCATCGACAGCGACGACATCGGTGGAGTGGTAACCAGCTCCAAGGGCCCGGAGGCCGGTGTATGGGTGATTGCCGAAA
>DASZRZ010000157.1:0-3676 GCA_035548935.1 Terriglobales bacterium | reverse complement strand
GCCCGGATACCCTGCGAGTGATCCATCATGGTGGTGACCTCAACCGATGGCGGCAGTTGAGATCGCGTATGCGCCAGTGCCTCGACCGCGTTATCGCGCACCTCAATGGCATTGGTGCCGGGCTGCTTTTGAATTTGCAGGTTTATGCCATGTGAGATGCCCTTGGATGTGACAATCCAATATTGAGTTCTGTCGTTTTCCACCCCTTCAACAACCCGTCCCAGGTCGCGAAGCCGGACCGGCGAACCATTCCGGTAAGCGACAATCACCGATTGGAAGTCTTCAACCTTGAGCAAGCGGCCATTGGATTTCAGCGTGAAGTTCTGCTTTGGTCCGTCCAGTTCTCCCGCTGGCAGGTTTACGTTCCAGTCGCGGACGGCCTTCTCGACCTCATTGATCCCGATCTTATTATTGGCCAGCAGGCTGGGATCCACCTGGATTCGGATGGCAGCCTTGGTTTCCATCCTCAGGTTCAGCGATGCCACACCGCTGATCATGCCAATGTTGGGCGCCACCACAACTTCGGCATAATGGGTAAGCGTGGTGATGGGAAGCGTGGGAGACGTAAGCCCAATGGCGACAATAAATTCTTCGGTCGGGTTCACTTTGAGAACCGAGGGCGGATTGGGCATATCCGCCGGAAGCAGCTTCGAGGCCTGGTTGATGGCTGACTGCACATCCTGCGCGGCCGCATCAATATTGCGATTGAGGTCGAACTGAAGGTTGATACGGGTCGAACCAAGGGAGCTGTTGGAGCTGATCGAGTCCAGGCCGGGGATGGAGGAAAACACCCGTTCCAGTGGGGTGGCAACCGCCGAGGACATGGTCTCCGGATCGGCGCCGGGTAAGCTTGCGTTCACCACCACCGTGGGATAGTCCACGTTCGGCAGATCGTTTACCGGCAAAGCAATATAGGCAATCACTCCAAACAGGGCGATTGCCGCCATGAAAAGGCTGGTCGCTATGGGCCGCCGGATAAACGGTTCAGAGATGTTCATTGCCAGTCAACCTTTTGAAATACGACCTGCTAACAGATACTGACTCGCTCTAGCGCGCCTTCTGGATGGCAACCAGTCTTCCGGGAGTAAGCCGTATCTGCCCTTCGGTGACGACCATTTCCCCGGGACGCAATCCGCTTTCGATTACCACTTCCTGATCGATTTGCGGACCCACGTTGACATTTCGCATCTCGACCTTCATGTCGTGATTCACCACGAAGACGAACTGTTTCTCCGGTCCGGTTTGCACCGCCTGTACCGGCACAATCAGCGCGCTGGGCCTCGTGCTGAGCCGGATGGTGGCATTTACGAACTGGCCGGGCCATAGCTTGCGATCATCGTTGGTAAAACTGGCCTTGAGTTTGATGCCGCCAGTGGAAGCGTCCACACTATTGTCAACAAAGGACAGGAAGCCCTGGGCGGGAGGAGAAGGATCATCCCGGCGGCTGGCAAAAACCTCCAGCTTGCGGGTGGCCATGTATTTACGGATATCCGGGAGAAATTTCTCCGGTACGGAGAAAACAACGTTAATCGGCTGTACCTGGTGAATTGTGGTCAGCTCGGTGCCATTGGCGGTAACCAGGTTCCCCGGCTTCAGCGATACCGTTCCGGTGCGACCATCAATCGGCGAACTGATGGTGCAGTACCCCATCTCCAACTTGGCACGATCGAGGGCTGCTTTATCGGCGTCAATCGCCGCCTCGGCGCTCTCAATGGCGGCCTTGTCGGCCTGCACGGCCTCCACTCGCATATCGGCATCGGATTGCATCTGGTCTGACTGCATGCGCGAGAGCACGCCCTGGGCCGAGAGCTCCGAATAGCGCTGTGCCTGCTCTCCGGCAAACTTCTGCTGCGCCATGTCGCGCGCAAGATTTGCCTTGGACTGCCTCAGTTGGGCGCTATCGCGGGCCAGATTGGCTTCGGCTTGTCCTACCTGGGTTTTGTACGGACGATCATCGATGAGAAAGAGGGTTTGTCCCTTGCGTACAGAGTCGCCTTCTGCAAAGAAGATGCGAGACAACTCCCCATTAACCTGGGATCGAACCGTTATGGTGGTGACAGGTTCGATATTCCCGATGGCATGCACTTCAATGGGAACGTCTTGCAGGCGGGCAGTGGCAACCAGCACCGGCGAACCCTCAACGGCGGGAGCCGCGCGCTCGGCTCTTCCCGAGCAGCCTTGCAAAAGCCACGTCCCAGGCAGCAAGCATGCGGTGGCCAGCAGTTTCGAAAATTTCGTCATGATATACGGCGAAGCCATGAGTACAAACTAGCAACCGGCAGTTCGCGAGCCTTTATTCATCGCGCATCTGTGTAAGCCCACCGGGCTGAATCCGCATCCTTGGAACACCAAAATGCCGCAATGGTTCCGGAGTCCCCAAAAAATTCCAGCCGCAGGTAAACAATGGCCCACGTGCAGGCGTAAAAAATGCCAGCGAATCGCCAGCACACACCCACTCGTACTTAAGCTTCTTCCTTCCATAGTAAAGCAGAAAATTAAGCACTGGAAGAGGAACCCGGAGGCGAGTCCCCATTGGCATTAAGGTGGTGTATGTCACTTGCGTATGTTAAACGACTGGAGCGCCGGCCCCGTCACTGAAACTGCCCTCTCCATGAGGTGGCAGCGGCTCACCCCGGCGGATCAGGATCAAGACAGGCAGGAACCCCAGCAGAATCACCATCGTGCCCAGAGCGCTTGCCTCCAGTCCGTAGGAACCTCCGGTAAGCCATTGCGGGCCGGTAGCGGTACCCTTCACGAGCACGGAAAAATCCAGTCCGCTGACGGGTAACCCGAAGATAAAACCCATTGCGGCATTCCAGCCGAAATGAATCCCCCAGGGCAGCCAAAGCGCCCGCGTTCGAAGATAGGCGATAGCTAACAGCACACCTACCGTAACGGTGTTCACCATGGCCCAGGCAGAGGCATGCGGGTTCAGCCAGTGAACGTAGGCAAACAGGGCAGACAAGGCCAGAACCGCGGGCCACACGCCAATGGCTTCCACCAGGCGCTGGAAGGGATATCCACGAAACATGACCTCCTCGGCCATTGCGGCTGCCACCAGAATGGCGAGCACGGGACCGCCGATCAGCATTGCCCGTGGAGTAAAGCTGGCGTGCGAGGAATAATGTCCGGAGATGGCAAGCACGGCTACCGCAGCCGTGATCAGTCCCATGCCGATTGCGATGCCCAGCAGGGCGTCCTGCCACCATCTCTTCCCGCCGGCGATCCGAGAGCCCAGCCCCTGAGCGGCGAGCAAATTTTCGTTTACCCCGTCGGCCAGAACCAGCAGCAGACAGAAGCCGCCGATCAGCAATGCCATAGCCAGAGGACGATACACAAGATCGAATACGAGAAGACTGTGTCCGGCGGTGACGAGCCGGGCAATGATCGCCGCCAGCCAGTTGGCGGCCATGGCGACCGCCACGCCAAGGAACACACGCCAACCGGCGCGAAGGCGTCCATCGTGGAGAAAAATGATGGTATTCAGGGGCATCAGAACGTTATCAACCAGCAGCGGGAAGAACACTCCCGCAAATCAAAGAGATTTCTAGCACATAAGAACACGAAATCGCATTCAGCACTATGCCCAGAAAGCATAATCTCCACTCATCTGTATGGGCGGGAATCGCATAATATTGGGGCATGGAAATCACTTCCGGACCGGCTGAGCTCCGGC
>DASZRZ010000156.1:0-11375 GCA_035548935.1 Terriglobales bacterium | reverse complement strand
GAGAGATGGAAGGAAACGTCCTGCCCGGGCTTGACTCCCGTTGCCACCTGCACGGCAGTCTGGCCACCCTCGTCTGGCATCGCCGCATAGGAACCCGGAGTTTTGGCTTCAAAGCGCATCGACTTCGGCAGCAGCACTGCCAGGTGCTCCAGGCTGCCGTTCGGCTTGGGATCGAGGGTTACATCGCCGGAATACGGCATCTGGTAGGCGATCTGAAAACGGGTTTCCCCCGGACGCAGCGGAAACGCGAAGTAATACTCGCCTTTCTTGCTGCCCGGCACGGGCGAAGCGTTGATCGGCATGCCTCCGGGGCCAGCCGCACTCGCCTGTTCAATTTGCGCTCCCTCGGGCAACTGGATCGTGTATGTGCGATCCGACATCAGGGCTCGCGGAGGCTGCGAGGTATTCACGACCGCGTACAACTCCATCACGCTCAGCGTCCCCGACTCACCTTGCAGGCGCATCGCCTGGACTTTGGTGTTGATTCCATCCAGTTTGGTGGCGGCGTCATACACTTCCACATCGGCGGTGGCGGTTCCCGGCGCAAGTGGACCACCTTTGGAAAAATAGTTCACGCCCTGATGATTGACCCGGACCAGGTGTGGAATGCCCGCATCGGCCACCTCGAATGTGTACCGGCCCTGCGCGTTGGTTTTGGTCTTGCCCGCCTCCGACATGCCCTGGGAGAGCGCCAGAAGAGAGACCTCGTCTCCCGCCGAGGGTTTGCCGGTGGTAAGGTTTCGCACCGTGCCGGTAAGAGTCGCCGCGCCGGAAGCGGCACAAAGCAGCACAATGACCGGGAAAAGCGCGACCGCGCGCGAACGAATTCCGTTCAAAATCGACACTTTCAAGACAAACTCCTGATTGGTATTCCTGCGCGCCTATTTGGATTGGCGGGAGGTTGACGGGGCTGAGGATAAGAGAGCGCCAACGCTGCCATTCCCCTGGCCTTCCAGCACTTCAATTTCCGCCAGCAAGGTGGCGGCTTCATCTTCCATGGCTCCGCGCATCGACTGGAAATCCGCATCCGGCAGCTTGCCCGCCCGGTGCTCGAAGGTCAGATCGCGCAGGTTCTCATACAAAACCTCGCGGCGTTCGCGCAGATAGGTCAACCGGGTCTTTTCGGTAACGTGCTCGACCTCTTGAGGGAGCACAAACACATACGCGAATAACCCCGCTGCGAGCAGTCCACAAACGGCCAGAATCATAGATCGGTCTCCTCGCGGGCGCGGCGGCGGAAGTTATCGAGTTGATCGGAACTTACAGGCACCGTGGCCGGAGCCGCAATCGGCCTTCCCTTCCACGTGCGCACCACGATCACGACCAGAAACACTCCGATGGAAAGCACCACGAACGGCATGATCCACGCAACAATGCTGAAACCACTGGTTGGCGGCGCGGCCAATACCGTCATGCCGTATTTCTGCACAAAACCCTGCAAAATCAAATCATCGCTGTCGCCGCGATCCAGGCCCGCCATGAGTTCCGAGCGCATGGTTTCCGAGTATGTGCAGCCCACATGATTGCACTCCAGCAGCACCTGGTTGCATCCGCAGCGGCACATCATCTTGTGCCCGAGCGTATTGAACCGGACCGGGGTGTCGCCTGCGCCCAGCAACAGCACCGACACCACCGCGATCAGCAGCACTCCCGCCGCGCGGCGGCCCCAATGAAAAGTACTCCCGGATGGCATCAGTCCCCTGCCCCCACTAATTCGTGTTTGCCCGGTCCAGTCAGTGCCGAGGACTGGCGCGATGGAACCGTTACACGTGCGGGCGCCGTGCTCGGAACAAGCGCCACGAGCGTTCCCAGCACCACCACGAATACGCCAATCCACACCCAGATCACCAGCGGGTTCAGGTGGACCCGGATGATCGGCTTGCCATTCTGCTGATTCTGTCCGCTGTAAACCAGATAAAGATCTTCGGCGGCCGTGGAGCGCTTGGCGACCATCGTCATCATCTGTTCGCTGGCCTTGTAAAAGCGCCGCTCGGGATAAAGCGTCGCCACCGGACTTCCGTTCCGGGACACGTCGATGATGGCCCAGTCGCTGCGGTAGTTGGGATTATCGTCCTGCGTGTAGGAGCGCGACGTCAGCGTATAGGCGCCGATGCTCATCCTGTCTCCGTTACCAAGCTCCTGTTCCACATCGCGGTTGAATGCCGATCCCGCAAATCCGATCATGATTACGATGACGCCGAAGTGAACGATATATCCACCGTACCGCCGGGTGTTCCGCCGCGTAAGGTGCACCATCGAGGAGAGCAGCCCCTGCCCCGTGTGGCGTGAAATAACGCGCCCTCCACGAATGAACTCCAGGGTCACCGTGGCCGCCACCATCACCGAAAGCGAGATCGTCATCAACGAGTAAAAGTAGGGCATGCTCTGCCACGGACGCATCCCGAAGATAATCAGCAGCACAGCCGTCAACAGTGACAGCACGGCCGGAATCAGGAAGTTCCTCCTCATGCTGTCGAGGGAGGTCTTGCGCCACGCCAGCAAAGGTCCCACAGCCGTAAGCACCAGCAGCAGCAGCGCCACGGGGATGTTCACCCGGTTAAAGAACGGAGGACCGACTGTCACCTTCGTCCCCTGCACCCACTCGGAGAGCACCGGGAACAGCGTTCCCCACAAGACGGTGAAGCACGCCACCAGCAGGATCAGATTGTTAAAAAGGAAACTCGACTCGCGCGAAACCAGGGATTCCAGACGGTGTTCGCTCTTGAGATACGAGCGGTTGGCGATAAAAAATACCAGGCATGTCAGGAAGACAATAATCAGAAAGCCCAGGAACCAGCCGCCGATGGAGGACTGCGCGAAGGCATGTACGGAACTCACCACGCCGCTGCGCGTCAGAAACGTCCCGAAAATAGAAAGCAGGAAGGTGCAGAAGATCAGCCACATGTTCCAGACCTTCAGCATTCCGCGCTTTTCCTGCATCATCACCGAGTGCAGAAAAGCGGTTCCCGTAAGCCACGGTAACAGGGAGGCATTCTCAACCGGATCCCATCCCCAATAGCCGCCCCAGCCCAGAACCGCGTAGGCCCAGTGAGCGCCCAAAAAGATGCCCACCGTAAGAAACATCCACGTGACCATCGTCCAGCAGCGCGTGATATGAATCCACTTCTCCCCCGGATAGCGCATGATCAGCGCTCCCAGAGCGAAGGCAAACGGCACGGTGAAACCCACATACCCGAGATAAAGCATGGGGGGGTGGATCACCATCTCCGGATACTGAAGCAGGGGATTCAGGCCATTGCCGTCGGCGGGAATCGCTCCCTGCACCAGCGCGAACGGGTTGGCGGCAAAGTTGACCAGCAGGAGAAAAAACACCTGCACGCCAGCCAGAATGATGGACGCAAAGGCCACCAGCCGGGGATCGACCTTATGCCGGAGACGCAGCACCAGGGCATAGGTCGCCAGCAGAAACGACCAGAAGAGCAGCGATCCTTCCTGGCCCGACCACAGCGCGGCAAATTTGTAAGGAGCCGGCAGGTCGCGGTTGCTGTGGTGCAGGATATAGGCGAGCGAAAAGTCGTCCCGAAAGGCGGAAACCACCAGTGCCGCCGTGGCTGTAACCACGGCAACCCATACGGCTATACCGGCGCGGCGGGCGGTCTCACCCAGGCGCTCCTGCCCGCGAATAATGGCGACAATGCCCGCAACCAGGGAATACACCGCCAGCGACAGGGCGAGAAGTAACGCGAAACTACCAATTTGAGGCATCTACAGGACTCAAGAGGACTTCCATGATTGTTTCAGAAAGTTGCCCTACCAGCAACCAGAGGAAGCAATCAAGGGAAGAGAGCATAACCGCTTCCGGCGGTCAGGGTAAGCAAAAAGAGTAAACCGGAGACGATGTACAGAAAACAGTGCCCGGAACCTTAATCGGCCCTGGCTTTGATACAGGCACGCAGCAAATCGATCAAATCGTCGGGGGGGTAGGGTTTGGGGCGGAAATGCACGCTCATCCCCTGGTATTCCTCCTCTACTCCCGGCATACCTGTAATCACAATCACTGGAAGCGCCGGCCAGCTGTCCCGCAGCTCGCGAACCAGATCCGCCCCGCTTGCGCCCGTCAGCATGTGATCGGTTACCACGGCATCGATGACGGGGGCTCCAGCATCCGGGACGCCGCGCCCGCTCTTGAGGAGCGACATTGCCGCCTCAGCGCTGGTAGCGATCGCCACCTGGAAACCGGCATCGCGCAGAACCATCTCCCGGACCCGGAGTTGAAGGGCGTTGTCGTCGATAAGCAGCACACGCGAAGATGTTGAAGATTTTTCTTCCAATGTTGATCCGCCCCAAGGGGCCGCTCTCCGCGTTTCAGGCGCTGCGACGCTGATACTTGTTCAAAATCTCCGATTCGGCGCGAAGCCAATCGTCCTGCGCAAACCCATCCTGAAAGCCACGCTCGGAATAGAGCTCATAGGCTCGTGTCCGAATCTGGTCGTGAAATTCTGCGGGTGGCAAACCGTTACCCGCTTCTAACGAAATCGGGGAAGGCATCCGTTCAAGATTGGTGTTTTTTTTGGAGGGCGTGGAATTGGAGCGCACGCGTTTGGCTATAGCCATTTCTCTACTCCTGCTCCGAGAAATCCCGCCTGCCCTGGAACTCAGCTGCCCATGGGCAGACCGGTAAATACCGCTGGTTCTAATATAATCGCTCCTGTTGTGGAATTCTCAAAATAAGCTTTACGAATTATATTAATCAGCCCTATCCAGGCGCCTTGTACCCCACACCCCTTCAGTGGCATTACGGATTATTAACCTTCCGCTCCACATGCCATCCTTTCCACATGCCATTCAGGCGTACTATCACTGGATGCCCCGCGGACGCGTGCTCGTTGTGGACGATGAGCCTGCTCTTCTCCTCACGTATAACCTGATCCTCCAGAAGCACGGCTACGAGGTCAGCACTGCGGCTAATCCCGATGACGCCTGCCAGCAGCTCAAGCAGGCGCACTTCGATCTCCTGATATGCGATCTGACACTCAGGGAGGAGCGCGACGGGTGCCATCTCATCGATTTCGCCATGGAGTCCTTCCCCTCCCTGCGGATCATCCTCATGACCGGATCCAGCCGGCCAGAGGTGATCGAGTGGGCGAAGCAACGGGGCATCGTGATCCTGTTCAAACCCACAGAGGTAAAGACGCTGTTGCAGGTTGTCTCCGATTCCATCGGGAGCCGCTGACAGGCCGCCCTATATTTCCGGATAGAAATCGAAAAAAGCCTCAACGCTCGTCTGAAGTTGTTTTTCAATCTGCTCTTTGCTTCCTTCCAGTACGTGCATGGTCACATGGGCTTCGCGGCCATGCTTCAGTTGGACGGTGGCTTCTCCCACCCGCTCAAGGTCGTCGGCCGGGAGCAGACGCATTCCATAAACCAGGACCAAATTTGCCATGCCGCGATTCTACAGGCCGCCTGATTTACAATGCGCCCGTGAGCCGCTTTCTGCCGGTCCCAGTTCTCCTTCTCCTGCTTGCATCGGTGGCGCTTCACGCGCAGACGCCGAAGCCGCCTCCCGTGAGAGTTAACATTTTGAACGTATGCACGCCCGCCGAGGGGGACCGCACCGTGATGGCCGCTGCCCTGGAGCAGATTCCCATGAAGCCCGAATTCAGCGCCGAATTCGAGGTGGCCCGGGGCCGCACCATCATGCAGGACTCTGCAACCGCCGACTGGGTGCGTATGCGCCGTGAGTTCAACCCCCGGTCCGCGCTCGTCAACGCGCAATATTCATTCAGCGTCGATCCCGGGGCGGTTACCGAAACGCTGGTCGTAAGGACCCGTGACCCCAAGGACATAGTTCAGGTCTCCCTCGAAGATAACGTCACCGCGGCCCAGCCTTCGGCGGTGCTCGCAACCAATACTCCTCCCAACCGGATCAAGGTGGAACGTTTTGGAAAAGGTGTTCTGGTTCTTGCCCGCTGTCCGCAAGCCGATCAATCCGCCTATGAACCGCTGTTGCGCAGGGCTTCTTCCCTCATGACGGCATACCGGAATGCGCTGGATATCCGCAAGGTAATCTCCGCGGAGCTGACTCTTCTCGGCAGGGAGAACGGGGCCAAGCCGAAACCCTGACGCAAATCGCAACATCGCCATGCCCGGCAAACCGGCAGGGCGTACACTTGTCAGTTTTGCAACCAAAACCGCAGTTGGACATCCAAGGCTCAGGCAGGATATGGACGAGAACGAAGTACGCAAAGTTGTCATCATCGGCTCCGGATGCTCCGGGCTTACCGCGGCGCTTTACAGCGCGCGCGCCAACCTTAAGCCGCTGGTCCTTGAGGGTCATGAACCGGGGGGACAGCTTTCCATGACCACGCTGGTCGAGAACTTCCCCGGATTTCCCGAAGGAATCCAGGGCCCGGAGCTGGTCGAGAACATCCACAAGCAGGCGGCTCGCTTCGGGGCGGATTTCATCACCGCCGACCTTCTCAGCGCCGACCTGGCCGAGCGGCCCTTCCGGCTCACCCTGGCCGGTAAAGGCGCCGTGCTTGCCGAAACCCTCATCATCGCCAGTGGAGCCTCCGCCCGCTGGCTTGGCCTGCCGAATGAACAGGCCCTGATTGGACACGGGGTTTCCTCCTGCGCTACATGCGACGGCTTCTTCTTCAGCGGCAAGGAGGTTGCCGTAATCGGCGGCGGTGACTCGGCCATGGAAGAGGCAAACTTCCTCACCCGCTTCGCCAGCAAGGTTACGATCATCCATCGCCGCGAACACTTCCGCGCCTCGCACATCATGCTGGATCGTGCCCGCAACAATCCCAAAATCGAATTCCTCACCAATACCGTGGTGGATGATGTCCACGATCCAGCAAAAAAGGAAGTCAGCGGCCTGCTGCTCCGCAATGAAAAAACAGGGGACCAATGGTCCTTCCCTGTGAGCGCCATGTTCCTCGGCATCGGGCACATCCCCAACGCCAGCATGTTTCAGGGCCAGCTGGAGAGCGATGCCGATGGATACCTGATCACTCACGGAAATGTTTTTACCAAGGTTCCCGGCGTCTTCGCGTGCGGCGATGTGCAGGATCGCCGTTACCGCCAGGCTATTACCGCGGCTGGAACCGGCTGCATGGCCGCCCTGGAGGCCGAAAAGTTTCTCGAAACCCTGGGGGAGTAACCTCCTCTATAAGCGGCACAGAACGAAAACGTTTCCGGTATCCGCAGGCGCCTCATGTTGAGGACACTGTTCATCCATCTTTCGGCGAACCGCAGGTTCCGGGCGTTTGCCGAGCGCTCGCCCCTGGGCAGACGCGTGGCCCGCAGGTTTGTAGCCGGACTCACCATAGAAGAAGCGCTTGCCGCGGCGGTCGAGATGAACCGGCGCGGCATGGCCGTCACAATCGACAGTCTCGGAGAAAATGTCGCCACGCCGGCAGAGGCGGAAAGCGCCGCCGCCATTTACCATCGCCTGCTCGATGAGATATCCCGCCGCGACATCAACGCAAATGTGAGTCTCAAGCTCACTCAGATGGGTCTGGATGTGGACCCCGCTCTCGCCCGGCAACTGCTGCTCAAGCTGGTCACGCACGCTGCCAGCGTCAATCGCTTCGTGCGGGTCGATATGGAAGGCTCCTCCTATACCCAGACCACACTGGACTTGGTTCATGACCTGCATCGCGGCCATCCCAACCGGGTGGGCGCGGTGATCCAGTCCTGCCTCCGCCGGAGTGAAGAGGATGTTGAGCGCCTTCTTGCCGATGGCATCCGCATTCGCTTGTGCAAGGGCGCTTACCAGGAACCGCCCGAGGTGGCCTTTCCTTCCAAGGCGGAGGTGGATGCAAACTATCTGCGCCTGATGAAAAAACTGCTAAAAAGCGGCCTTTATCACGGCATTGCCACCCACGACGAGCGCATGATCGGCGAAACCATTCAGCTCGCAAAGGCCGGAAACATTGCTCCGGACTCGTTTGAATTTCAGATGCTCTACGGAATTCGCCGCGACCTGCAGCAATCCCTCGTGCGCCAGGGCTGGCGCATGCGGGTTTACATACCCTTTGGAACCGCCTGGTATCCCTATTTCATGCGCCGGCTGGCGGAGCGCCCAGCGAACCTGTGGTTTGTCCTGAGCAACCTGTTACGCGGCTGAAGGACGCCGCTCCCGCGACGTTTCTTTTCCTGGCTGTCACTTACTTCTTTGCGGAAATTCCCGCCGCCGCGTTGCCGATATATTCGTTGATCTCCGGGGAGATACACACCTCGAAGTAACGCCTGTCCGTCCAGTTCTTGAAGGAGAAGTCGCTGGCTTCCACGTGCGGCACGAAGCCCTCTCTGACCACAATGCGGTGAAATAACTCGCCCCCGAGTGGAACCAGTCCGGTGTAAAGCTGCACCGTCTCCGGCTCCCACAGGGTTGGCATCTGTATCTCAAATTTTTGCAGGGAAATCTCCTGCTGCAACTGTAGGAAGGCCGCTTCGCTGATGTTGATGCCGCCCACGTTATAGCGCATCAGGAACTCGTCGGGATTGCCGCCGGTATCCTCGTCCTCGACAGTCTGGAACGTGTAGATGTTGAACAGCCCATCGCCTTCAATAAGAAATTTGCGGGCGCCCTTGTTGCAGGAGGAGAGCCGGTCGCTCTCATTCAACGCGCGCGAGATCATGATCCGGGTGTTTTCATCCATCAGGTACATGGGGGCGGAGTCCTGAAAGGAAATCCCGATGCCGAGTTCCAGCGCGGGCAGGCCGCTGCTGGCCGATTTCTCGTTATAGGCAGTCACAATCTGGATCATCTCCCGCGCCAGAACGCAGCTGCGCGCAACGGCAAAGCCCGGCTCCCCGGTATAGCCGAACAGCGCAAGAATCACCGCATCGCCTTCGATAAATACCTTCGTGGCACGATATTTCGGCAGCAGCTTATTGATGGGATCGTAAAAGTTCAGGCTGAAATACGATGCCGGATTCAGGTCGCGCTCCGACAGGGTTTTCGTCAGCGTGGTGGAATCGCGGATGTCGGCCTTCAGGATCACGTGGTGAACAACCTGTTCTTCCTGCGGCTTTTGCTCCTCCGGCAGAAGAAACTCATAAAGCGTGCGATTCAGGCTGGAAAGCTCCCGCAAGCGATCATTGGAGAGGATATTGACGCGATCCATGAAATCCTTCGTAAGCTCCATGGACCGCCAGTCGCGGTGGTATCGAAGAAAATCCCGCAGAAACCGGCCCGCCAGCTTGGCCCGGTCCGCTCCACGGTACGAACCCGCGCGCCGCACCGCCGCATTCAGACTATCGATGGGCATGCGGGCCTCTTCCAATAGCCTTTCGACGCGCTGGCGTTCGTTTTTTGATATCAGCGCATTCTTCAACTGCTGCGCGTGCACCGGAGGCGAGTATTCCGCAAGCAGCGTGGCGCTCTCGTAAGCCGCAATCACCGAGTCGATCACGTTGTTGCGCTCCAGCATCTCCAGCCATGCCGCAAGCAATGCCTTCTGTGCCTTCCCCTTCGGGGTGGACTCCTCGGGTATGCCCACAGCCAGGATTTCCTGTGCGTTTTCCGGAGCGTTCATCAGGCTGTCGAGCGTAACCGGCTCTCCCCCGTCCTCCAGCGCCAGGTCCATGGAAAGCAGGAACTCGCGGGTTATGGCATCAATCATCTGGAAGCGGTCAGGATCGCGCTCATACTTTCCCAGCATGGCGTACTGCTCGGCGTTCACATGATCGTCCCGCCCATCCTCGGTAAAAACCATCCGGTTCAGCAGAAGGAGATATGCACCGGGCTCGCTCTCTCCGAATAAAGCGCGCCTCATGCGCGCCAGAGTTTCTTTCTCCACCTCGCGCAGGGTCTGGAAGAGTTCCTGGAAAACTTTGCGGAGAACTGCCGGCTTCCCCACCTGAAAAGCCGCCAGCCGCTCCCGGTACTCGATTGTCTTCAAATGATTGATCTGGCGCGGCCCCTCATAGCTCTTCAACTTGGTCCGGCAGCGGTCAAGCACGACCGCAAATTGCGCGGGAACCTCCACGCGCAGAAACTTGATGACCGCGAGCCGCAGCAGAATATCCAGCGAGACGTTCCCTTCGGCTTTGGCCTTATGGATTCCCGCCACCAGCAGTTCCGTAAGCGTACGCTTGTAATCCGGTGGCTCCGGGGGACGGTTTTGCGGCGCGCGAAAGGTGCGTTGCGTCACCACGGACGGGAAGACCGGCTCGGTCACCGCCATATCCTCAACCCGGGCATATCGCGTGATCAGCGCCAGCAGGTGTTGGCGGGCGCGGGCCACGAACAGGGGACTAAGAAAGACATCGTGGCGGACGTTATCGATTCCCGCCCTCAAGCCTTCCAGCTCGATTTGCGGGGTGTAATGCGCTAGCTGTAAATGGCGGGCGTGCTCCGCCACGCTCTCGCGCTGTAGGAAGGGGAAAGGTGCCATGTTGCCGAATCCTGTTCACCCGAAGAACAGGCTGGAGCGGTCACACCGGCGTGACCACCATCGGGTTACGCCTTGGGAATCGATTCTCAAGCAGAGGATTGCCACCACTTGGCCGCATTGGCCTTCCTCCGCCCGGACCATTTTCCGCCAGCGTGCTGGTGAGCGTAACACGCCCGGTCGCATTGACCTCAAGTTACTTGGGTGAAAGGAAGCAATTCGGTTAACGCTTCGGGACACAGGCAGCGCATTGGGGAAAACCGGATGCGAAAAACCGGCGCACCCTTGCCCCTGTGCACCTGCGGCTTTTAGGGCAATGTCTTCTGCGAATCGGCGGATCGCATCTGGCTGGAACGCCGGGCAGGTTCAAACTCATCTCCCGGCAGCCAGTTGATCAGGTAGGGCTGTTGCGCCGCCGCCCACCCCAGGGCAAAACCGAATCGTCCCATCTCGGCAACACCACTGAAGTCCCATTCTTCCTGAAACTCGTCGCTGGGTTGGTGGTAGTGCTTTTCGTTATATTCCCGTTCCTGCTGAACTCCCCACTCCAGGGGATGCCCCCGGAACTTCATCCCCTGATTCACCGAAAACGAAGGAATCCCCACACGGGCCAGGCTGAAGTGATCTGAGCGGTAATAAAATCCCGCGCCCGGATTGGAGTCCGGCTTGATCTCCAGCCGGAAGTCCCGGGCTATGGCCTGAACCGTGGGATAAAACGATGTCCTCTCTGAGCCGGAGAGTTCCAGGTCCTCGGCGATGCCGCGAGGCGCAATGCCATCGAAGTTCAGAGCGAGGCTGATGTTGCCCACCGGCACCGGCGGATGCTCCCCAAGATACTGCGACCCCAGCAGCCCCTGTTCCTCACCAGTGACCGCCGCGAAAATTACGCTGCGCGCGGGTGCTTTCTCCGCCTGCGCATAGGACTTCGCCATATCCAGAAGAACAGCGGACCCGGTGGCATTATCCACCGCGCCGTTGTAGATATTGTCGCCCGTCTGGTCGGGATGA
>DASZRZ010000155.1:0-2869 GCA_035548935.1 Terriglobales bacterium | reverse complement strand
CCAACACCGATTCGACAATTAAGCCCGCCTGCATCTTTTTCGCAAGCTCGTAAACCATCGAAAGCCCGAGGCCGGTACCCCGCCTGGCAGAGAGCGCTTTGGTGGTAAAAAACGGCTCGAAGATCCGCGGCAGATTCTCGGTCGAGATGCCGCAGCCAAAATCCTGCACCGAAACTGTCACGTAGGCCGCGGCGCTCCGCGGCAACAGAACCATCAATGAGGGCAGCGTAGTAATCCGCGCCGTGCGGATAATGATGCGCTTCGGATTCGCCATCGATTCTTCGGCATTAAAAATGAAGTTCAACAGTATCTGCTGCACGAAATCCTTCACGGCGGCGGCGGGGGGAAGATTGTCGGAAGGCTTAAAACCCACCTCCACCTCCCGCAGAAATCGATCCCCAAGGAGTTGCATGGTTTCCTTCACCATGTCGTTGAGAGAGCCGGGGCGAGGCTGTACGCCGGAATCGCGGCTAAAGCCAAGCATGGCCTTCACGATGCCCGCCCCCTGCTCTACCACGGTGTTGATGCGATTGATGCGCGTCCGCACTTTCTCAGGGTTATCCACGTTATCCTCAATGATCTGAGCCGAACCCTTGATAATGGAGAGGATGTTGTTGAAATCATGAGCAATCCCGGCGGCCAGCGTGCCCAAGGCGGTCATCTTTTGGCTCTGGAGCAATTCATGGCTGGCGATTTCCAGTTCACGGGTGCGTTCTGCAATCTTCCGCTCGACCTCCGCATGGCTGCGGACCAATCGCCGATGGCGATTGAAGGCAAGTCCGGCGAAGAACAGGCCGATGCCCAAACCAAGGGCGGAAATGAGGACCAACCTGGTTTCCTTAAACCATGGCAGGATGACTTCAAAATCCAGCCCCTGCGGCTTGGGATCGTAGTTGCAATTACGATCCATGGCGCGCACTTGGAAATAATGCTTTCCCGCCGGCAGATCATTGAAGGAGACGGTGTTGGCTTCGAGAAAAGGGGACCAATCGTGTTGATCCAGGCGGTAGGAGAAGAGGAGTCTTTCGGCGGAGGTGTACTTCCACTTGTCCTGCCCGCTGAAGGTGAGGATGAGAGCGCTGCCCTCTGGAATATTGCGCTCCGTATCTCGGAATTCCTGGAGGTAGGTCTGAGGGGGATCGGGGTCCGCCTCGGGCCGGTGAAGCCTCAGCCCGTGAGTGCCGGCGGCCCAGATGCGTCCCCGCTGGTCCTCGAACACCTCGCGTAATCCCGTGGCGGGCAATCCCTCATCCACGCCGTTGTCCACCCAAGAGCCTTGGAAAAAACGCAGAACGCCGCTATTGCAGGCGAGCCAGACCATGCCATCCCGCCCTCGCAGGATTGCGCTGATGCGATCGAAGCCGCGGTGAATGACAGACCAGACATGGCCATCGAACTCCCAGATCTTATCCTGCGCGGCACACCAGATTTTTCGTTCCGGCACCTCAATAAAGCCCGCCGGCGCTTCGGGCGAGCTTTTGTCGCTGGAACTAAAAACGCGCCACTTGCGGTCATGGTACCACGCTGTGCTATGCTCACTCCCTAACCAAAGGTCGCCATTTTGGGCCGGGTAAATGATCGTGGGGGATTCGTTCGCCTCTAGCGGGGGGGCTTCAGTCAAAGGCGAAAAACGGGTCCCATCGAACACCTCCAACCTGGGTGGAGAGGGCCCGGCGGTGTGGCTGCGCCAGGCACAGACCGTTCCCTCGCTCAGATAACCCAGAATCCTCGTTTCCTGCCCAGCTTCTTGCGGGTTGGGCGAGAGTTTGCCTGTCTCGGTGTCCACCCGAAATAGTCCATTTCCGGTTTCCAGGATCAGACTGCCGTCGCGCATGGCATAAAGGCCTTGCGGATTTTGTAGCAGTCGCGCCGCGGAGGGCTGGAAAGGGAAATCCGAAATCTGCTGCCCCTGGTAACTATGCAGGGCTGAGCCGGAAACGAACCAGAGCCGGTCGGCTTTGTCAGAGGCGAGACACCGCACTGCGCCGTTGAATCCCCGAAGCGCGGCCGGGGCACGCCACGCCGGCGGCGCGTAACGGTAGAGGCCATCGGAGGTCGCCAACCAGAATGCACCGCCCGGTTCGACCACCACGTCGAAATACCGGCGAGCGGAGATTTCATCGTTTTCAACCGGCTCCTTGGCGCCTTCCTCCCATTCGTATAAAGCGCTGGGAGTGAAAGCCCAGCATCGATGGTCGGACGATCTCCAGACACTTCGGACCTTATCCAGATTCAAATCCTGTGTGGTCCATTCCTCGCCATCGAAAGTGACCATCAGGGGGCGCGGCGCCTGGGTTGAATCCGCCAATAGTGTCAGAGTGCCAGTGTCGTCTTCGTGCACCTCCCGGAGGTCGTGAAGGTGCAACCCCTCCGGGACCAGGTACTCGTGGCATTCGGTGGTGGATTTGAAATTCCTCAACGGGGTGGGGACCTTCACCAGGCCTTTGGTCCCGACCAACCAAAGCCCACCGTCATGCGCCGGCCAAAAGGCGGTGAAACGGCCGACCCCGGTTTCGCTCACCTTTTTTAGTAATTCGACACGCGAGCGTCCTGAATCATCGGTTGTGTATTCCATCACGCGGTCGGGAAGCAGGAAAATCACGGTCCCCTGACGGACCGGGCATAACGGCGGGACCTCCAGGGAGGCACTGAAGGAATGGGCAATTTCATCTACGGGGTGAGCGGTCCAGCCGCCCCCTTCCTTGTGCTCAAGCAAGCCGGTGCTACTCGCCACCCATAATTGGCCCGCCGGGCTTTCGTAAACCCGGCCCAGCGCGCCGGCTGGAGCGGTGTGGATGCGTACCGAGTACCCGTCCAGTTCGCTGACGAGTGAGGAACCGGTGTGCCGCACCATCAGATGCCCGTGCGC
>DASZRZ010000154.1:0-3004 GCA_035548935.1 Terriglobales bacterium | reverse complement strand
TGTTTGCCATCGGGCGTGGTTAGCACCAGGGATGCACGGCCCTGCCAGATTTCGGTGTCGGCATCGAGTTGGATTGTCTTGGGACAGGTGTGGGACTTCGTGCACTTCACCTGCAGGCCATCGGTCTTTCCGGTGATGGGGTCTTTCGTGGTGTTATAGGTGAAAGGGAACTGGTCGCCCGCGTAGAGATGGTCTTCGTGCTGGCGCGAAAAACGTCCTGCCTGAGAGAAAGCCGTATTGATGTTGGTCTTGCGCGAGCCTGAAACCACATTGAGGATTCCGTCGAAGATCATGCGCCCCGAGCTGTCCTTGTTGTAGTCCAGATAGACCATGTCTTTGAGCAGGCGGCCACTCTGCGAAATGCCCGTTCCCAGCACTGCCTTGTAGGGAGCCGCTGGATATACGGGATTCGGCTGTCCGGTGGAGTCGGTTTTGGCGTATCGCAGGAACCAGACAAAGTCGCGGATCGAAAGAAAAGCCAGTCCCTGAATAACGGAATCGGTAGCCGGGTAGATGAATTCATAGAGCGCATCCTGATCCACACCCGCGGCGGGCGTTATGCGCACATGCTTGTTGTCCACGTAGCTCCAACTGGAGCCGGGCATGGGCTGCCGTGGGTCTTCTTCGTGCTGCCGCACGGTGAGGGTTGCCGCTGACTTATCGAGATTGGCTGCGGGATAGGTGAGCATGCGTGTGAAAGAAGGGCCGGCGGGAACGCTGGTGATCTCCTCGCGGCTCAGGCCAACGATGGGCTTCCCATTGCTCATGGCCACGGGATACCGGGCCCGCAGCAGGCCTTCGCGCGCAACCTCAATGGAATCTTCGCCCTGCCAGCCGCTCCACGCCATGGTGTACCCACGCTTCATGAGGAGCCCGGTGGCGGGGTCTTTCACCTCCTGCGGGCCGGTGGAGAGGAACTTGCTCATGTTGAGGTCGGCGAGCGCCTTTTCGTGCCCGCGATTGATGACGTCGTAGACCAGGCGGCCGTTGCCCTTGTTAATGTCGACCGGCTTCAGGATCACAATATCGACGTTGTATTCCACGTGTCCACGCGAGTTGACCGGAGCCTTGTCGAGGTTGAGGATTCCGGCATTGAAGGGCGACTTGGGATCAACTTCGCCATAAGCTTTGCCGTAAATCATCTCGTACTGGCCAGCACTCCCGAAGCTCTGGCCGCCGAAGGCTACCTCGCGACGCTGGATCTCAATCCTGGTAATACCCACCCCGGCATCGGACTTTTTCTGAGAAAAGGCGGCAGGCACAGCCAGCAGGCTGAGAAGGATTACAGCAAAACACGACTTGGTCAGCTTCATTTACTGATGCTCCAGAGGGAAAACTTGGAAGAATAAGTGCACTTCTTGTGGCGAAGTTTTATACCACATTCATAATGGCGCGTCGAAGAGCACTTTCCGGGAGAAATCACAGTCCGGGGGAAGCTTCGGGCCTGCCAGATCGGGGCTTGTCACATCGGCTATCGGCTAAGGATGAATACCCGGTATTTTTGTCCGGATGCGATAGATTGCCGTTCGAGCCGTTATGTAGAGCGTCTTGCCATCGGAATCGCCGAAGGTGAGGTTCGAGGTCGGCTCTGGAATCTTGAGGCTACCGAGCGTCTTGCCCTGGGGAGAGAAGAACCATATGCCGCCGGGCCCGGTGGCGTAGATGTTCCCTTTTTTGTCTACCTTGATTCCGTCGAAGTTCCCACCCATTTCAGAGCTGAGATCGATGAACAGCTTTCCGTTTATCAGGGAGCCATCCGGCTGAACGTCGTAGCGCATGATGTGCTTCAGCGTCGGTGGGTTGTTGTTGGCAATGTACAGAGTCTTCTGATCGGGAGAAAAGGCCAGTCCGTTAGGAAGGAAAAGGTCCTTTACCGCCAACTGGACCTTGCCATCCTTCACCATGAAGACGCCCTGAAAGTTGAGCTCGCGATGGGGATCGTCGCGCCGTCCGCGCAGTCCGGAGATGTGATCCGTGAAATACAGAGTCCCGTCGGCACGGTAGACAAGATCGTTGGGGCTGTTGAGCCGCTTGCCTTCAAAGTGGTCGGCCATTACCGTCCGCTTGCCGTCTTTTTCGAGGCGCACTACAGAGCGATCTCCCTGGGCGCAGAACACAACCCGGCCCTGGAGATCGAGGGTCAGCCCGTTCGAGCCAATCAACTTGACGCTCTTGTGCCCATTGTTGGCTATGGACCCGATGCCGGCAACGTCCGGATCGGCGGTTCCGGTATAGCCGCTGTGATCCAGAAATACAGAAAGGCCGCCCTTGGGCGACCATTTGAAAATGGAGTTGGCATTTACGTCGCTGAGCAGAAGGTATCCGCCTTTGCGAACCCACACCGGCCCTTCGGCGACATCGAAGCCGCCCTTGACCTTTTCCACCTTGGCGTTGGGATCGAGGAGGGCGTCGAGAGCGGGGTCCATCCTGACAATGGGGTTCCCGCCTTGCGCTTGCGAAGTGGCCGATTCGGCCTCCTGCGAGAGAGCAGGCACGGCAGAAAGGGAAGCGGCACAGATTGCAATCAGCACCAGACTCGATGTTAGGACCAAACTCGATGACGTGAGGAATGAGGCCAGACGGAATTTATTCAAGAGTCATCTCCAAAGCACTTTAGAGTGGAGCTGCGAAGTTTGTACTTTGCCCTCGCGATGTGTCAACCGAGGGCCCGGGCGCGTCAAGGGTGCTCGGCCTTACGCTTTGCGGCCGGCGGCTTAGGAGGCTCAAGCGGTGGCAGCCCAAGAAGCTTCGCCGGATTCTCTTTGAACATCAGATTAAGTTCGCGTTCGGTAACCCCTCGTGAGCGCAGTCCCTTGGCCGCCATGGCGAGGCAGTCGGTGGGAAAAGGGTACGATTTCTGCCCGCAATCGGAAGAGATGATGATGTGTTCCGCGCCGACCCGGTGAATGCTTTTGAGGGCTGCCGTAAAACCACTCCCGTCGGAACGGCTCTTCTCAGTGGCTTTGCCGGTAATCATGGGAGAGGCGGTGACTTCAATGAACGC
>DASZRZ010000153.1:0-14214 GCA_035548935.1 Terriglobales bacterium | reverse complement strand
GGTATTCTTCCGCGAAGGCGCGTTTGGCATTGGCACGCATCCATTTCATGCGCCCGCGCTGCCGCTGGAAGAGGTTCGCGATCCCACCGGGGCGGGGGATTCCTTTGCCGGCGGGTTCATGGGGTACGTGGCCTCGCAGGGAGAGCTGAACCGCGAGGTGCTGAAGCGCGCCATGTTCTATGGCGGGGTGATGGGCTCGTTTGCCGTGGAGAGGTTTGGTCCCGAGAGGCTTTATGACCTGACCCGCGAGCAGATTGAAGAGCGATTCCAGATTTTCCGGGAGCTTTCGCATCTGCCTTAGGCCATTCAGGAAGGCTTCAAGATACTGTATTGATTCCGTATGGCGCCGGCAGACACTCCGAGTGAAGTTCCTCCGCGCGGAGATTCAGTGCGCGGGTCAGGCCACAATCCAGCCGCGGACGGCAGTGATTCCCCGATTTTCCGTAATGCAACCTTCCATCCAGCATTCTTTCATTCTGCAATTTTCCCTCCTGCATTCCTGGCGGGACTGATTTCCATCGCGGCATTTTTGCATTTCTTCCGGGCTGGGGAGGTTCTTCTCTACGGAGACGCCCTTGCTCACATGAATATCGCGCGGAGGGTTCTCGATTCGCGCAGTCCCGGACTATTGCAGCTTGGAACGGTTTGGCTGCCGCTGCCGCATCTTCTTGCAATGCCCTTTCTGATCTCCGATTGGGCATGGCGGACGGGGGTGGGTGGAGCGATCCCGTCGATGATGGCTTACGTGGTTGCGGTGGCTGGGATATTCCGCCTGGTGCGGTTCGGGCTGGAGCGTGTATCCGGAAATGCGAGCCATGCGCGGGTGGGGGCATGGGTGGCAGCGGGAGTGTTTGCGGCGAACCCGAACCTGATCTACCTGCAATCCACGGCCATGACGGAGGCGCTAAGCCTGGCGGCGTTCCTTTGGGCGGTGGTGTACTTCGGCGAGTTTACAGACGCCATGCTGGCTGGCCGTGGCGATGGCTGCGATGGCAAACGTGCGCTGCTCCGCTCGGGTTGGTGCCTGGCGGCGCTGATGCTGACCCGCTACGACGGATGGTTTGCCGCGGCGGGATTCGTTGTGGCGGCTTATTTGGTTTACCGGAAGGCGGGCCGCGGCGTTCGGCCTGAGAATCATGCGATCCCTGGAGTAGGGCGGAAAACCGGGCTGCTGCATTTTGTCCTGATCGTGGCGGCGGTTCCGGTCTTCTGGCTGGCGTATAACGCGCTCTCGTACGGAAATCCGCTGGAGTTCGCCAATGGGGAGTATTCCGCGCGGGCCATCGAAGAGCGCACCCGCCGGCCGGGCGATCCGCATCATCCGGGATGGAATGATCCCGTGGTGGCAGCGCAATACTTTGTAAAGTCGGCCAAGCTGAACCTTGGCGAATGGACTCCTGCGGGCGGCACGTTCTTCCCGCTGGCGGTGGCGGGCTCCGCACTGGTGCTGTTGCTGGCCCGCCGGATTTCCTGCTGGCTGCTGTTATGGCTGCCCATGGTGACGTATCCGTCTTCCGTGGCGTGGGGAGGGGTGCCGATTTTTATTCCGCCGTGGTGGCCCTATTCCTATTACAACGTGCGCTATGGAATTCAGCTCTTGCCTGCCATTGCGGTGTTCACGGCAGCGCTGGTTTACTTCTCGCTGGAGTTGATTCGCGCACGTATCTGGCGGGTGGCCGTTCCTGCGGCAGTCTTGTCTCTGGTGGCGGCCTGTTATGCATCCGCGTGGGCGATTTCACCGGTGTCGCTGCGCGAGGGCAGAGTAAATTCTTCCAGCAAGCTGATACTGGAGAGAGCCCTTGCGGGCCAGTTGCGCGGCCTGCCCCAGGGCTCTACTTTCCTGATGTATGTGGGCCAGCATGGCGGAGCCTTGCAGTTTGCCGGTATTCCTCTGCACCGCACCCTGAACGAGGGCGACCGCAAGCTCTGGCCCCACGCTATGGAAGCGCCCGCGGAGGTAGCGGACTACGTTGTCGCCACGGCGGAAGATCCCGTTGCGCGGGCTCTGGGCTCGAAGCCAAGGGATCTGGATAAAATTGTGGTGATCGTTGCCCCTGGGCAGGAGCCGGTAGCGATCTACCGTTCGCGGAAGAGAGGAAGCGATTGAGATGAGGCGATGCAGTAGCGGGGAATCAAAGCCGCGCTCAGACGACTGGCATGCTTCCGGGTGGTGAATGGTAAACTAATCGTCGCGCTTGAGGCTTATCGCGCGTTGTTTCCATCGGGCGGGGTTGGTATATGGGTTGTGCCCCGGCTTCCCAAGCCGGCGAAACGGGTTCGAGTCCCGTACCCCGCTCCATTGTCCGCCTGAATTTTGACCACAGCCCAGGACTTGCACTCCTCCGGCGGTTCCGCACTCGCGGGCGATTTTTATTCCAGTTCAGTATTACGCTGGTTCAGTTAGTCTGGCAGAGTCAAATGGGGAGGATCGATGTCACTGGGTGAGTCAGATCGAGCGGCGATTCGCGAGGCGCTGGGACGTATCCGGAAGAAGCTGGAGCTGGTGGGCTACCACCTGGATTCGACCGAAACCGCGCAGGATGCGATCGGGGCGCTTCAGGAAGCCCGGCAGGCCTCTTCCCAGGTTGTGACGGATATTGGGATGGTCATTGAGCGGATTCAGGCACGGCAGGAATCTTCCCGGCAGGAGTCTTAAAGAGACGCAGCTTTGGATCGCACAGCGGATCGCACAGCTCTCGTTCAATCGCACGGCTTTTGATCGCGGCGCTGAATGGAGAGCTGAATGTAGGGTTAACGAATGGCCCGTTTGGCGCTGCCCGACTGGGAGTGAAACAGCGGCGCTGACTGCGCGGCTTTCTTTGGTGGAGGAAGGTCGCACTCCACCACGCCCATGATGAGATCCGGATCTCCTGCTGTCCCCGGGCGCGAGCACGCCCGTTCCACGCAGGCCCGGTCATTTTCATTGAGGACATTTAAGGGGAGCCGCTGAAAGTTCCGGAAGACCCAGAACAGGTAAATCCGTTGCAGCAAGGTGGGCGCAAACAAACGTTGAATGCCGTTGGTTTCCACGCACAAGGTTCCGCGCAAGAGTCTTGCTAAGACCATAACCTACCCACAATCAGTTGAATTTCGTGCCAGAGCTAGGCCGCAAAAGAATACGGCTGCAACCTTTCTGGTGCAAGTGAAAATTTTTTCCACCTCTCCGTATGTCTTTGTGTATAAGTTGATTACCATTTTGGGCAAGTTACAAAAGTAAGGATATCCACAAGGCTGTGGGCCATTGATAAGGCCGGCCCCTGAACTGCTGCCGAGAGTAACTGCTTGTGGAGCAATTCCAGATCACCTAACATAGGCAGGAATGGCTAAACGCAAAGCGCTTAGAGTTCCGGTGGAAGAGCCTGTTTCCGCCACGTGGACTAATGGAGGATCCCACAACTCCGTTGGCCAGACCCGCGACGTCAGCACATCGGGCATATTTTTCTATGCTGATTTCGAGCCAACCCAGGGAAGTTGCATTGAGCTGGTGCTGAAGTTCCCCGCGGAAGTCACGCAGCGCGAAGATGTGTGCGTGCTCTGCAAGGGGAAAGTGGTGCGTATCGAACCCGATGCGGCCGAGCAGCGGACCGGCGTGGCGGTTGAGATCGAGTCTTACGAAGTTCTGGCGGAATCCTGATATTCCCCCACGGGAAATGGTTTACCAGATACCTTTGTCGCTGCCTGTAAGGCGGTAGCTAACGGCCGCAATGGAAGCCAGAGGCGGCAGAAGGCTTAGCCTCAGGGTCGCCACCACGTCCCCATTGAGCGCGGTCCCGGTGACCTGCCGGGCGTAAAGAGAAGCGCCCTCAGGCAGGATGGGTACCCGCAGAAAGCACTTCCGCACGGCAAGTTTTTCCCCTCCGAAGCGCGCGGCCTCCAATACCTCAGGAGGCAGGGGCAGGGCTTCTCCGCGGTAACGCTGCACGTAATCCGAAACAATTTTCAAATATGTTGCTACCCCGGGCCAGATTCCGCCGATACTGGCGGCTGCGTGCAGTTCCACATAGTCGATCGACCTGGAGTCGACGAGGCCGGCGGTATTCAGAATGTCGGATAGGCGGAAGTAGAAGTGACGGTACATGCGCTGAAGGGTGGCGACGATTACGCGCTCTTCCGGAGCCGGCACGGGGAAGGAATATCCGCCTACGGTCTTGAAGGTGCGGCGGGTGAGGAAACGGCGCGCCATCATCGTCTGCTCACCGGTCTGTCCCAGGCGTTGCGAGTGTACCTCGACAAGCTCCGGCAGTCCGGGGATGGCGAAGTTCCATTTCCGGGCCAAACGATCGCCCCAGCTTCGATGCTCCATACGAGCTTTCAAGCGATGAACGAAGGTGCGCACCATGACGCCTTCTCTGGCGGAAGTGTAAAGATCGATATCGCTGCCGAAGTCAGGCCAGTGGTCCAGGGTCTTGATGGTGGTGGCGGCGCACCCGGCTTGGGTGAGTTCCTGAAGAATACGATCCAAAAAAGGTAGAGCGTTATCGATGCGCGCATTTTCCGCAGTGAGGGCATTCCGCGCCCACTGAGTGACGGCGGAGTTACCTGCGACAGAAGTTTGCTGCTCCAGAACCGAGAGGCAGCGCACAACCACGTGATGAGAGGCGGCAATCTGGAGCATCTCCTGCCGTTCCTCCGGACTAAACCGGGCTATGGCGGCGGCCACCTGCTGGTACTGGGGAATAGCGGGGGCGAGAGTGAGCTGAGACAGCAGATCGACACAAACTTCATCAAAATGGCAGAGTCGGGGCACCGAGGTCTCCGGGATGAAAATATGCAGAGCATGAGGAGCTTGTGTGAACTCCCATGCCCTGAAATTTACTGAACAAGCCTTTCCCTTCGTTGGATGAGCTGGGGCGCTTTGGTGTTGGAACGAGGCTGGGAAATTGTTAATAGATGGCGAATCGGGTCCTTCCGTGTGTTTTTAAACGGGGCTTCTTTTTAAACGGCGCTCCCTGGCCGGGGGAGCAACATGCCTTGAGTGTGCAGGTTAGATGCCCAGAGCCGCTATTGAGGTTGAAGGGAGCGCAGGAGAGCCGTCTCCCTCTATAATCTATCCCTCAGACATGGCCTATAACGATTTAAGAGAATGGATCTCCGCTTTGGATCGCGCGGGGGAGCTTAAGCGCGTGGATGTGGAAGTCGATCCCATCCTTGAGATTACGGAAATTGCCGACCGCGTTTCGAAGGCTGGACGCCCCGGTCCGCTTTCCACAATGGCGCCGGGCGGTCCCGCGCTGCTGTTTGAAAACGTAAAGGGACACCCGGGCGGACGGGTTCTGATCAATCAGTTCGGCTCCGAAAAACGCATGAACATGGCGTTAGGGGTCGAGTCGCTGGAAGAGATCGCCGACCGGCTGCGGGTCTTTCTTGAGGTAAAGAGTCCGCAGGGGCTGCTGGAAAAGATCAAGATGCTGCCCATGCTTGCGGATATCGGGAAGTTCTTTCCACGAACCGTAAACAGCGGACCGTGCAAAGAGGTAATTCGCAAAGACAATTTTTCGCTGCTGGAGTTTCCCATTCTGCAGTGCTGGCCGAAGGATGCCGGACGTTTTATCACGCTGCCCTGCGTAATGACACGCGATCCGCGAACTGGAAAAAGGAACGCGGGGGTTTACCGCATGCAGGTCTATGACGAACGGACCACAGGCATGCACTGGCAGCGGCAGAAGGTAGGAGCCGAGCACTACCGGGAGAAGTTGCGCGCGGCAGCGGCAGCCCAGGCGGGCGGCGCGGAAAGTTCTGCTGCGGCGAACCAGGCAGCGCGCTCGATGGCGGTTGACATCATGGCGCGTTCGTCCGGGGGGGCGCGCCTCTCCGGCGATTCGCCCGCTGCGGGACGCATGGAGGTCGCGGTGGCAATCGGCACCGATCCCGTGCTCACCTTCGCTTCGATTGTCCCCGCGCCGCCGGACGTGGAAGAGTTTCTGATTGCTGGTTTTCTCCGCCAGCAGCCGGTGGAGCTGGTGAAGTGTGAAACCGTGGATCTGGAAGTTCCCGCCAGCTCTGAGATTGTGCTTGAGGGATACGTGCAGCTCGATGAGCTTCGAACGGAAGGTCCATTCGGGGATCACACCGGGTTTTATTCGCTGGAAGACATGTATCCGGTATTTCACGTAACCTGCATCACCCACCGGAAGAATCCCATTTATTCCACGACGATTGTGGGCAAGCCTCCCATGGAAGACGCCTGGATGGGCAAAGCCGTGGAGCGCATCTTCCTGCCCCTGATGAAGCTGACCATCCCGGAGCTGGTGGATGTGAACCTTCCGGTGGAAGGCGTGTTTCACAACCTGATGATCGTGTCGATTCGCAAGTCCTATCCCGGACAGGCGCGCAAGGTGATGAACGCCATATGGGCGCTGGGCCAGGCGATGTTCACCAAGTGCATCATTGTGGTGGATGAGGATGTGAATGTTCAGGACATCGGCGAGGTAACGCTCAAAGTGCTGAACAATATTGACCCGGAGAGGGATACGCAGTTCACGCTGGGGCCGGTGGACTCTCTGGATCACGCCTCGCGGCTTCCGGACTTTGGATCGAAGATGGGGATCGACGCTACGCGCAAGTGGGCGGCGGAGGGATTCAACCGTCCCTGGCCCGATGACATCCGGATGACCCCGGAGATTCAGGCGCTGGTGGATCGCAAATGGAAGAAGCTGGGTATCTGAAGTTGAGCAATTAAAAAGCCGGGCATCGGAAGAGCGGACGAAAAATTTCCGATGCCCCGTTAACCATCTCGTGGATTTCTCCTTTCTGAGACAAACCTTTCCTCGCGCATTTCAATCCAACAGCAAGATCCACTGACTGAGAAAGCCAGCCCGTAGAGGGGATGGAGTATCGGGTGGTGATTGAAGTCGAGTCTGCTCACAAAAGGAAAATTGATTCATGAAAAAAATCGTTTCGCTTTCCGCACTTTTATTCATGATGTGTCTCCCGGCGATGTGTCAGGATGAATCTCCCCGCTTTGAAGTGATGGGCGGCTATTCCCATGCCACCGGCGATATCGGTTTGAACGGCTGGGAGACCGGAGCGGGGTATCGGGCCAGCAAGTGGCTGGCGCTGGTAGCGGACTTCAGCGGACAGTATGGGTCCAATAGCGTGCTGGGGATCGGCTTCAAGAGCAGTCTGCACAGCTTCCTGTTTGGTCCTCGTGTATATGTTCCTCTGAGGGACAATCCCAAGATTATGCCCTTTGGCCATTTGCTGCTGGGAGCGAGCCGGGTTCACAACGAAATCAATAACCCGCTGGTGGGAGTCAACCAGACGGACAGCGCGTTTTCCTGGGCTTTGGGAGGAGGGTTGGACTACCAATTCCGCGAACGATTCCGGGTGCGGATCATTCAGATTGATCTGCTACGCACTAACAGCTTTAACACCGGGGATAACCGGGCTCGAATCGGAGCAGGGTTGGTGTATCAGTTCGGAGAACGCTAGGACGGTTCCATGCGGTGGAAGACATGGGGTGGAAGAAAAGTGGCTAAGCCAGGGAGGGTCCACAACGGGCCCTCTTTCTTTTTGTGCCAATTTTAATAGGCCCCGATTTTCAATAAGCCCAACGAAGCAGGGTGGCGCCCGCGGTAAACCCCGCGCCCACCGAGGCAAGAAGTACGAGGTCGCCTTTTTTCAGGCGGCCATCCTGGCGGGCGGTTTGCATGGCCAGAGGGATGGTGGCGGCGGTGGTGTTGCCGAAGCGGTCGATATTGATGACCACATTTTCGGTACGCATTTTGAGCCGCTCCGCCGTGGCGGTGATGATGCGGCGGTTGGCCTGATGAGGGATAAAAGCGGCGATCTCTTCGCCCTTGACGTTATTGCGCTCCAGCAGCCTTTCGCAAAGATCGGCGAGCTTGCGGACGGCGAATTTGAAAACCGCCTGCCCGTCCTGATGAACGTAGTGCATTTTTTGAGCAACCGTCTCCTGCGTGGGCGGATTCAGGCTGCCGCCTCCGGGCATGTAGAGGGAACAGGCGCCCGAGCCGTCGATCTCGTGAACGAAATCGATCAGGCCCACGTCCTCGCCCTCCTCCGCCGGTTCCAGGAGAACCGCGCCCGCGCCATCTCCAAAGATGACGCAGGTGGCGCGGTCGGTGTAGTCGATGATGGAGGACATTACGTCGGCCCCAATCACCAGAACTTTTTTGTGCGCTCCGGTACGGATGAACTGTGCGCCGGTCTGTAGGGCGAAGGGGAAGGCCGAGCAGGCGGCGGAAAGGTCGAAGCCCCAGACATTTTTTAATTCCACCTTGTTCTGAACCAGGCAGGAGGTGGAAGGGAAGAGCATGTCAGGGGTAACGGTACCCACGATGAGCAGGTCGATTTCCGCGGGATCGATGCCGCGGTTGGCCAGGCAGGCCCGGACCGCTTCGGCGGCGAGGTCGCTGGTGGCCTGTCCCTTATCTGCGATGTGACGCTCGCGGATGCCGGTACGGTCCATGATCCACTCGTCACTGGTCTCGACCATTTTTTCGAGGTCGAGGTTGCTGAGGATGCGTGGAGGAACGTAGGTGCCAAGAGAGGTGATCTTTGCCCGGCGAATGCAAGTGGTCAAGTGCGGCTCCTGACTGCAATGGGACAGCAACGACCGGAATTCCGCTGGGAATTCTCCGGTCAGAACCAGCCATTTTGAACGAAGCGGAGGGGAATGTCTAATACGCCAGTGATCAAAAGAAACCAGAAAAAGCCGGGCACCGGTGATCCCGCTGCACACACAAGAGCCCGTTGCCGTTGCTTCCTTCCGGACCTGGCGGGGTTGGCGGGAATGCGTTGCGCGGGGCCGATGCCCGACTGATTCATTTTAGCATTACCCCAAATGGGCCGGATTGCAGGGCGGCGGCGGATACTCCTAAGCCGGTGGCCTGCCGGGCAGCGGCAAGTACTTCCGTTTCCGCCGGAGATGGCCAACAATAGGTGGAACGAACGGTGCACTTCGATGGCGACCCAAACCATTCCGGCAGCAGGCGAGGTTGCGTTATCTCCCGCGGCTGCGGCGATTGATCGTTACCTGCAAGGGTCGCTGTTTCTGCTGGTGGTCACGGGCTTTTTGACCATAGCGTTCACGGGCCGCCTGGATGCCGCTTCCGTGGTGGGAGTTTCGATCGCACTGGCGCTGCGAGCATATTTCCTGATCCGGAATCGTGTGGTGTTGATCCCCGAGCGGTGGGCCTCCACGGCGACTCTGATCTATGTGCTGTTCTATATTTTCGACTTGATGCTGCTCTCCGGTAGCTATGTGGCCGCGAGCGTTCACCTGGTTTTATTCAGCATCGTGGTCAAGCTGTTTTCGGCGCAGAAGCCCCGCGACCACCTCTACCTGATCATCCTTTCCTTTCTGGCGGTGCTTTCGGCATCGGTATTAACGGTGGACACGGCCTTTCTGGCGTCGTGGTGCCTGTTTGTGGTGCTGGCGGTGAGCACATCCATAAGCCTGGAGATGAAAAGGTCGCTGGCGGCGGCGGGCGAAGGAGCGGGAGCGGAGGGCGCTTCCGGCGGGGTTTCACGCAAGCTGCCGGTTATGGCGGGTCTGCTTGCGGTGGGAGTTCTGGTGGGCGGGCTGGGATTGTTTTTTCTGCTCCCCCGGCTCTCGGCGGGATACTTGAGTTCGTATGCCGCGCAGAATGAATTTGTCAGCGGCTTCAGCGAGAGCGTGCAACTGGGAGAGATTGGCCGCATCCAGCAATCGAACACGCTGGTGATGCATATTCAGGCAATGGACGGCATCCGTGGGCCGGGGGTCTCGCAGGCCTTACGAGCACGCATGCTGGGCATGCGGTGGAGGGGCGTGGCCCTCTCCCGTTTCGACGGCAGGCTCTGGTCGAACCCCTCCAGCCACTTTATCGAGCCGGCCCTGGGCCAGGGGAGATTCGAACTGTGGAGAGCGCAAATCCAGCGGCACAATGCCCTGCCCACCACGAGCTTTCCGCTTTACCAGACGCTGCGCTACCGGGTGGTGATGGAGCCGATTGGGACCAACGTGCTGTTCCTGGCGCCGGTGGCGGGCAGCGTGCAGGCACGCATCCGCGACCTTGGGATGGACGAGAACGGGGCCGTCTTCAATCTGGAACGTGGGCGAATGACCGAAAGCTACGAGGCGACCTCGTTGTTGCCGGAGCTGTCCGCCGGGGCTCTACGGAGCCGCTCGGGAGATATTCCGGCGGAGGTGGCGGCGAACTATCTGCAGCTTCCGGAGAAATTGGACCCACGCATCTCCGGGCTTGCGCGGCAGATTGCCGCGAGCGCGGCCTCCGGTGCGGCAACCGTTTCGGACTATGACAAGGCAGCAACGATGGAGCGTTATCTGAAGTCCAACTTCGGGTATTCGCTGCAAATGGCCTCTTCGCCCCCGGCCGATCCGCTGGCCTATTTTCTGTTTGAGCGGAAGGCGGGTCATTGCGAATATTTCGCCTCGGCAATGGCCGTGATGTTGCGCACGCTGGGAGTGGCCACCCGCGTCGTCAATGGGTTCCGGACCGGCGAATATAACGACCTTACGGATAGCTACATTGTCCGTGGACGGGATGCACACTCCTGGGTTGAGGCCTATCTGCCGGCCTATGGGTGGGTGAGCTTCGATCCTACGCCGCCGGGTCCGCCCGCTGCCGAGGGCGGATGGAGCCGTATGATGCTCTACATGGATGCGGCACGCGAGTTCTGGCGGGAGTGGGTAATTAACTACGACTTTGCCCACCAGCGCACGCTTTCCATCAGCGCCACCCGCAGAGGCACCGAGTCGGCGGAAGAGATGCGCTTGTGGACGCGGCGGAAGTATGCGGAGATGGTCGAAGAGGCACAGGGGCTTCAGCAAAGGCTGGCACATTCTCCGCTGCTATGGCTGATGGGAACCGCAGGGGCGATCTCGGGGCTGCTGCTGCTCATGAACCTGCGGAAGATATCTTCCTGGGCGCGGGGCCGCATCGCCGCACAGAACCCCGGAAAGGCTCCTCAACTGGCGGCCAGCATCTGGTACGAGCGAATGGTGCGGGTGCTGGCGCGGCGCGGCCTGCGCAAGCTTCCAACTCAGACTCCGGCGGAGTTCGTAAACGCCATCCCCGAGCCGGGTCTGCGGGACTCGGTTGCCGATTTCACCGACTACTACCAGAAAGCCCGGTTCGGAGGCTCTTCCGAGGATGCGGAGCGGCTGCCGCAGTTGTATGAGGATTTGGTCCATAAGTAGGGTGCAATTTTGGCTTTCCCGGTGGATTCCAGCCGGGGAGCCGGCAGATGTTAAAATCATTGGATTCCATGCCTGAACTGATCCTTCCTGAAGTCCAGCCTGAAGTCCAGCAGGACATTCAACCCGAAGCTTCCACGGAGAGCCCGGCGCGTCCGACGCGAGTTGGGTTCGTGAGCCTGGGGTGTCCCAAGAACCTGGTGGATAGCGAGGTCATGATGGGCATGCTGGCGGCGGCGGGTGCGGAGATAACGCCCCGGGCCGAAGATGCCGACGTGATCGTGGTGAATACCTGCTCGTTTATCGAGAGCGCCCAGCAGGAGTCGGTAAACACGATTCTGGAGATGGCCGAGCACAAGACCGGGGGCCGCGCCCGTAAGTTGGTGGTTGCCGGGTGCCTGGTGGAGCGCTATCGCGACGAAA
Organism: Terriglobales bacterium; assembly: GCA_035548935.1. Taxonomy (GTDB): domain Bacteria; phylum Acidobacteriota; class Terriglobia; order Terriglobales; family Acidobacteriaceae; genus DASZRZ01. The sequence continues at coordinate 2,627 of DASZRZ010000153.1, read as the reverse complement.
TCCGCAAGACGCTGCCGCAGGTGGATGCGGTGGTGGGTACGGGTGAACTGGAAGGCATTCTGGCCGCTGCGGGGATTGCGCGGCAGTCCAATCCGGTGGCTGCGAATTCCCCGTTTACGATTTTGAACTCGCGTCCCGAAGGCGATGCGCGCGAGGCCGCAGGACGCTTTTCACGCGAGGAGTGGCAGGGCGCCATCGCGGACCTGCCAAACTACCTCTACGACGAACATACTCCGCGCATGCTGGCCACGCCGAGGGCTTCGGCTTACATCAAGATTGCCGAGGGATGCGATCACCCTTGCACCTTCTGCATCATCCCTCAACTGCGCGGCAAGTTCCGTTCCCGGCGCTTTGAGTCGGTGATCGCCGAAGCGGAGCGGCTGGCACGACAGGGAGTGCGCGAGATCACTCTCATTGGGCAGGACACCACCTGCTATGGCGAAGACCTGGACCTGAAGGACGGCCTGGCGCTGCTGCTGGAGCGGCTGGCCGCGATCGATGAACTGCAATGGGTGCGCTTTCTCTATGCGTATCCCAACAAGATCACGGGAAAGCTGCTGGAGACCATTGCCGGTTCCCAGAAGATTTGCTCCTACATCGATGTTCCATTGCAGCATGCTTCCCCTGCGGTGCTGAAGCGCATGAAACGGGGTGGCAGCGCGGATATTTTCCTGCGGTCGATTGAGAAGATGCGGCGGACCATTCCCGACCTGACGTTGCGCACGTCGCTGATTGTGGGATTCCCCGGCGAGACCCAGGCTGACTTCGAGCAACTGTGCGACTTTGTTCGCGAGGCAAAATTCGACTGGTTGGGAGTGTTTCCCTATTCGGACGAAGAGGGCGCAAAGGCTCATGGACTGGGCGAGAAGGTTACACCCGCTGAGGGCCGCCGCAGGCAGCGCAAGCTGATGCAAATCCAGAAGCAGATCAGCCGCAAAAAGAAGAAGGCGCTGGTGGGAAGGGAATTCGATCTGTTGCTTGAGGGCGCCTCGGAAGAGTCGGACCTGCTATGGGAAGGCCGCACTTTTATGCACGCGCCTGAGATCGACGGAAAGCTTTATGTGAATGATTTTGGCGCGGCGGGCGATGCCGTCCCCGGCCAGTTCTACCGCTGCGAGATCACGGAAGCGCATGAGTATGACCTGATTGCGCGGGTGTTGTAGCTTCCTGCACGAATCTTCTTTGCTTTTTTCGCAGCTTTTTTTCACAGCCCTTTTTCGCGGCGAAAGTCCCGGACAACATCTGCAACATCCTTATGTTCGCCATCCACGGCGTAGTTGAGCCGCTGCATGTCCTGTTCGGAAAGCCTGCCAGCCAGCGCGTCGAGAGCTTCTCCCAGTTGCGGGAAGCGCTGCAAAGCATCGGAGCGAACGATAGGCACGGCCTGATAGGGAGGGAAGTAGTGGCGGTCGTCCCTGAGCACGAACAGGTCGAGAGCGGGGATCAGTCCGTCGGTGGTATTCCCGGCAGCCAGGTCGATCTGCCGGTCGCGCAGGGCGCGGGCGAGCAGTCCCAGGTCCATGACACGGGGCGGGGCGGCAAATTGAAGACCGTAGGTGCGCGCCAGTCCGGGATAGCCATCGGGACGTTCCATGAATTCGTAACCAAAGCCGGCGCGCCACATCGAGGAGTGGGCGGCGGCCTCGGAGATTGTGTGGATGCCGAGCTGACGGGCGTCGGCGCCTCGCGTCATGATGGCGAAGGTGTTCTCGAAGCCGAGAGGCCTGCCCACCTGCAAAGCGAAGCGACGCGCGTATTCGGAGCGTACAGTGTCGTACACAGCCTGAGGGTTGGAGTCCGGAGCGTGCTTGAGGACCGCGGAGAGCGCGGTTCCGGTGTATTCCGCGTAGAGATCAATGCGTCCGGCAAGAATCGCCTGATGGCAAATATAAGTTCCGGCAAGATAGAAGCGCCGCTCCACGGGAAGGCCGCGCGATTCCAGATGCTGCGCCAGGAGTTCCCCGAGGACGAGCTGTTCAGTGAAGTTTTTCGAGCCAATAACGACGCGGCTGCTGCGAGGCTTGCAGGCGAAGAGCGGCGTGAGCAGTAAGGCACAGGTGATGGCAAGGAGTGCGCGCCTTGCGGTTATTGTGAAGCTTCCGGTCATTGAGCTGTGTGCTACCGGGTTCCCTGTCACTGCGTTGCCGGTTGCAGCCTGCGTTGAATGATCCCCAACAGAAGGTCAGCTGCAAGCGCAAGCACGGCTGCAGGCACCGCTCCTGCGAGGATCAGAGTTGTGTTGACCATGGCGAGGCCGCGAAAGATGAACTCGCCCAATCCCCCAGCGCCGACGGCTGCGGCCAGGGTGGCCAGTCCCACGCTGACCACGGTTGCCACGCGTACGCCGGCCAGAATCGTCGGCGAGGCCAGAGGCAGCTCCACGCGGAGCAGGAGCTGGCGTTCGGTCATGCCCATGGCGCGTCCCGTTCGCACCAGCGCGGGATCAATGCTGGTGATTCCCACGTAGGTATTGCGGACGATCGGCAGCAGCGAGTAGAGCACCAGAGCCAGAATGGCAATGCGGTCGGCGCGTTCGCCGATCCATGGCGTGGAGAGCAGAAAGCCAAAGAGCGCCAGACTGGGAACCGTCTGGATAATGTTTGCCAGGCCGAGAACAGGTTTGTCGA
>DASZRZ010000152.1:0-2640 GCA_035548935.1 Terriglobales bacterium | reverse complement strand
TTGGCTTCAAGCTAACATAGGCAGGAACACGCACGGAAACCGCATGAAAAGCGGATGAAATGAAAATTGTGAAGAGCCGCACTTGCGGATGTGCAGTTTGTAGAAGCGATAACGATTCCAATCGGTTACGGGCATTCCTGCCGTGTTTTACACAATCTTATCCACAAGCGTGTTGAAATCCATTCATCAGTCCGTAATGATCCGCAACGGAAAGCGATTGTTTTTAAATTTCGTGAAAGAAAAACGCCGGTCGAGGTAGAGTAGATAGCGAACCAGCAAAAGATACGTTTTCGCAGGCACGGCGCAAGCGCCGGTACATACAGAGAGGCGCGCCGGTATCAATTTTAAAGCGGTAGAATCTTGAATCTTTCCCAGAGCGTATTCCCCAGGCATGAATAGGTCCCGGTCTTCCAAGAAAGTTTCCGTTCAAGAAAAACCCTCGCGTAAACAGCCTCCCATGGGCCGCGACGTATGTCTGCGGCTGCATGCGGCCTTGCTACGGTCGGAAGCTGCCTCCCGCCGCAAGGGGTCAAGGCTAAAACCGGCTCCCGATGGAGTCGGGGTGGCAGCGGCAATTCAGCTGCAAAGGTGCGATGTGCTGATTCCGCCCGCAGGACAGCCCACCGACTGGCAAGCAATTCGCGGGGGTGCAGGTCCGGGTCCCCAGGTACTGACCAGCGAGGATGGAACCCTCTGGCAAATCATCGCCGCCATGCAAACGGGAATGACATTCCAGCGCAAGGGAACGGCAAATGCGGTGCTTGCGATTCTGCAGGAGCACGTTCCGGCGGGAGCGGAGCGCGGCGCGGTGCTGAATCTGCTGGAATTGAGCTATGAACGCCGGTATCCGGTGGTGTTCGTCGCCAAACGAAGCTGGGGAAAGGCCGCGCAGGGCAGCATCCTGGAATCGGCTAAGTTACCGCGAATCGTAGTGGACGGAAACGATCCGGTGGCAGTGTACCGGGTATGCCAGGAATCGTTGCGGCGGGCACGCGAGGGTACAGGCTCAACCCTGGTGGAGTGCCGCATCGAGAAGGGTCACAACGACCGCAAGTTCATGGAGTCTCTGCTGGCGAAATACGGACTGTGGCCCCCGTCAACAAAGTGACCTCCCGGCAGACCCGTCCCTGAACCCGGCAACCACGGCCGAGTTCAGCCCGGCAAATCACGGGCGTTTAATGGATACCAGCTCCGCAACACCCTTTTCGCGTATCGTCTCCCGGTAATAGAGAGTGCGCAGCGAGGGGAAGGCGCGCAAAAGTTCATTCTCCTTCAGAAGGTACTCATCGTGCTCGGGACCCTTGCCGTACTTTCTGTGCTCTTCCGTATAGGTTTTGTAAAGCAGCAGACCTCCGGGCTTCAGGGCCGCCTCCAGCGCGGGGAAGAGATCGCGCTGAAGATAGAAAAAGACGAGAATGAGATCGAATTGCTTGCGGTCGGGACTCCAGCGGTTCAGATCCCGGACCAGAAAATCGATGGCAACGCCTCGCTCGTCGGCTTTGCGCTGGGCCTTTTGAAAGGCGACCTCGGAGATATCGACGACGGTAACCTTCCAGCGGAGTTCGGCGGTCCAGATGGCATGCCTTCCCAGTCCGCCCGCCACATCAAGCGCATGGCCCCCCGTTGGGAACAATGGATGGATGAAGTCCTCGTAGGCACTGAGTAGAAAGGGATCTGGCTCAAAGGCCATGTGATCGCCTTCGGCATAGCGCCGGTTCCAACTCTCCCGTTCATGTTCGTTCACTACATTCGCCATGAAGCTCTCCACCATTCTGTGCGGCCAGCATACAGCACGCCGCGCCTGGTTGTTGCGATCGGGGTAATGATCAACCGGTATGCTAAACCCCGGGGCCTGACGGAGGGAAATCGATCCGCCATGCCTGGGGTGAAAAGAAGAGGGCCCGGCTTTGTCAAACAGGTTGTTGCAGGTTCTAAGGTCTGATATAGTTCGCCGCTTGCCGGGACAGAATCAATCACGCGCGCGTTCGGCACAACAGAAAAGCGTGCGGCGAACCCGGCAGCCGCTTTACAAATTTACTTCAATGCTACCGGAGGCTGGTTAATGGGCCTGGGTCTCCTGCTGGTTATCTGGCTAATCACATTTATTAGCTCCTACTTCTTTGTTGTAAAAACCTGGTGGTTCCCCGCAGCCGCTTCGGTGAGCGCGGCGTCGATCGACCATCAATTCAGCGCCACCATGCTGGTCATGGGGTTGGTATTCATTGCGGCACAGGTGGGACTTGGTCTGTTCGTGTGGAAGTTCCGCGACCGCGGACAGAGCGTCGAATACTCCCACGGCAACACCCGCATGGAAGTGCTCTGGACCGGGCTTACGGCGGTTCTGTTCGTCGGACTGGCCGTGGTGAGCGGCAAGATATGGGCCGCGGAGCGATTCGAGCCCGCGCAAAGCGATGCCGTTAAAGTGGAAGTGACGGGTTTGCAGTTTGCCTGGTACTTCCGCTATCCCGGACCCGACGGCAAGTTTGCGGCGACGAGGCCTGAGCTGATTGATGCTTCCCTTGGCGGCGAGGCGGCGGTGGGAGTCGACACCAACGATCCGGCGGCAAAGGATGACACTGTGGTGGGCACAATGGTCCTGCCGGTGAACCGGCAGGTGGAGTTGTCGCTCCGCGCTCAGGA
>DASZRZ010000151.1:0-3392 GCA_035548935.1 Terriglobales bacterium | reverse complement strand
AGGAAGTTCCTGCCCAGGCTGGCCTCGGGAGAGTGGGTGGGGGCATATGCGCTGTCGGAAAGTACTTCAGGCTCCGATGCGCTGAATTCGCGCACCCGGGCTGTGCTTTCGCCCGAGGGCACGCACTACATCCTGAATGGCGAAAAAATGTGGATTACCAACGCGGGCTTCGCCGACGTATTTATTGTGTTCGCCAAGGTGGATGGGGAGAAGTTCACGGCATTCATTGTGGAACGCAACTCACCGGGCCTGTCGATTGGGGCTGAAGAGCACAAGATGGGAATACGCGGATCGTCAACCTGTCCGCTGATCCTGAATGATTGCAGGATTCCGGTGGAGAACCTTCTGGGGGAAGTTGGCAAGGGACATGTGATCGCGTTCAACATCCTGAATATCGGGCGCTTCAAGCTGGGGGCCGGGTGTGTGGGCGCGGCGCGGTATTCGCTGGGGCACGCCATTGGCTATGCGAAACAGCGCAAGGCTTTCGGGAAAACCATCGCCGACTTTGGGCTGGTGCGGGAAAAGCTCGCCGATATTGCGGTGCGCGTGTTTACGGGCGAGGCTGTGGTGTATCGCACGGTGGGCATGATGGATGCAGCGCTGGCCGGAGTGGATAAGGCGGGCCCCGGGGCGTCGCTGGAGATTCGCAAAGGCATCGAAGAGTATGCAGTGGAGTGCTCGATCATCAAGGTATGGGGATCGGAGATGCTCGACCGGGTAGTGGACGATACGGTGCAAATCTACGGCGGATACGGCTTTGTGGAAGAGTACGCCGCGGAGCGGGCGTATCGCGATTCGCGGGTGAATCGCATCTTCGAGGGGACCAACGAAATCAACCGGCTGATCATCACCAGCTGGCTGTTGAAGCGGGCAATGACGGGACAGCTGCCGCTGATGCCGGCGATCAAGAAGCTGATGGATGAGGTGCTCTCGGGATCGGGCCTGGGGGAGGCGCAGGAAGGTCCGCTGGCGGTGGAGCGCGGCGTGGTGGCAAATGCCAAGAAAATAGCGCTGTTTGTGGCTGGCGGGGCGTCGCAGAAATATATGCAGGCCATCGCGGATCAGCAGGAGATCATGGGCGCGCTGGCGGACATGATCCTTGAGGTTTACGTGATGGAGTCGGCGGTACTGCGGGCGCAGAAGCTGGCCGCGGTGAGCGCGGAAGCGGCTTCCCTGCCCACGGCGATGGCGCAGATTTATCTGGCGGAGGCGATGGAGCGGATTGAGGCTTCAGCGAAGAGGGTGCTCGCGGCAATTGCCGAAGGAGATGGGCTGCGAGTGCAGATGGCGATTCTGCGGCGGCTGGCGAAGCATACCGCCTACAACACCATCGCGTTGAAGCAACAGGTGGCCGGACGGGTGATTGAGGCGGGAAGGTATGTGATTTAGGCTTTCTCGTCGCGGGCGCGCTCGGCGGCGCGTTGCAGCTCCTGCATGACATTGCGGAGAAGTTCCTTGGCATCTTCCAGCTGCTTCATGATGAGCTGGATATCCATCACTGGTTTGCCGGGCCAGCGCTGGCTCTGGCAATAGACGCCGTGCTGGCCCACGAGGGCCATGGCGTCGGTAACCAGGTCCATGGTGACGGCGAGGCGCCCGCGGGCGGGTCCCATCATGAATTCGTATCGTTCCAGCTCTTCACTTTTTTCGTCATAAACGGACATGGAGCAATTGTACGGGGACAAGGCTTACGATCATAATGACTGCCGCAGGGTGTGGCAGGGGATGGCGTTCCGTGGGACACACTGGCTGGTGTGGAAACAATTTCAAAGAATATTTCATGCAGGAGAAGCTATGAAGATGGGACGTTTGGCGATTGCAGCCGCAATGGTTCTGGCAATGGTGCTGGTAGGAATGCAGCAAAGCGCGGGAGCGCAGGAGAAACGGGTAAGCCCGCACGAGAAAGTGCAGTTTGCGTTTGCCAATGGCAAGAAGGTCACGATTGAGTATGGCCGGCCTTATGTGAAGGACCCCAGAAGCGGCAAGACGCGGAAGATCTTCGGCAATGTAGTGCCTTATGGGGAGCCGTGGCGCGTAGGCGCCGACGAGGCGACATCGTTTGTCACGGAGTCCGATCTGAGCATTGGCGGAACGAGCGTCCCCGCGGGGAGCTATACGCTTTTTGCCATTCCGCAAGAGGACGGCAACTGGACCTTGATCGTGAGTAAGGATACCGGCGAGTGGGGTATTCCCTATCCGGGGCAGGAAGATGATTTCGCCCGCATCAAGGGGATGAAGGCGGCGAAGACCAGCGCCCTTGTGCCGCAGTTCACCATATCCATGGAGAAGAAGGGCCCGAAGGCGGCGGCCCTGAAGATGGCTTGGGAGAATACGGAAGCGTCTATTCCGGTGGAGCAGAAATAAATTTGACCGTAATTTTTTAAACACGAAAACAAAAGAACCGGAGGAAGGCTTCCCTTCCTCCGGCTTCGAGCTTCTGGCCGTCCGCCTACTCGCTTGCCGTGGTTTGCGGCTTCCAGCGCAGGACCGGCTTGCGTGCGGCCGTAACCTCGTCAAGACGCGAGACGCGGGTGGTGTGGGGCGCGTTCAAGACCAGATCCGGGTCCTCTTCAGCCTCAGCGGCGATGGAGCGCATGGCGTCGATGAAGAGGTCGATTTCTTCGCGGGACTCGCTTTCCGTTGGCTCGATCATCAATGCGCCGGGAACGATGAGCGGGAACGAAACCGTATAGGGATGGAAGCCGTAGTCGATCAGGCGTTTGGCAATGTCCCCGGTCTTGATGCCGCGCGGCGCCTGCTTGCGGTCACTAAAGACAACCTCATGCATGGTAGGCGTGGAGTAAGGCAGGTCGAAAACGCCGGTCAATTGCTTGCGAATGTAGTTGGCGTTGAGGACAGCGTCTTCGGTCGTGGCTACCAAGCCATCGCATCCGTTGGCCATGATGTAGGCCAGGGCGCGCACGTGCATTCCGAAGTTTCCGTAGAAGGCGCGCACCCGCCCGATGGAGTTGGGGCGGTTGTAGTCGAAGCCCAGGTTGCCATCCGGCTTGGTGGTAATTACGGGGATGGGCAGAAACGGCTCCAGATGATTTTTGCAGAGAACCGGACCTGAGCCGGGGCCGCCGCCGCCGTGCGGAGTGGAGAAAGTCTTGTGCAGATTCAGGTGCATGACGTCCACGCCGAAGTCGCCGGGGCGCACCTTTCCCACCAGGGCATTCATGTTGGCGCCGTCCATATAAAGCTGGCCGCCCTTGGCGTGGAGGATATCCGCGATCTTGTGAATCTCCTGCTCGAAGATGCCCAGGGTGTTGGGATTGGTGAGCATGAGCGCGGCGATGTCTTCATTCATCTGCGCTTCGAGAGCGCCGATATCGACCATGCCAGCGGAGTTGGATTTGAGGTTCTCGACGGAGTATCCGCAAATGGCGGCG
>DASZRZ010000150.1:0-4762 GCA_035548935.1 Terriglobales bacterium | reverse complement strand
ACCGCGGGATGCGAGTAATACCAGAACAGGTGCTGAAACAGAATGGGATCTCCGCCGATCTTCGGATCGAAGATGCCAATGTGGAAGAGCCGCTCCAGCGCCACCAGCGTCAGCGCAATCGCCACCACCGGCGTGCCCAGGATCATGATGACCGAGGTTGCATAGTGGCTCCAGATGAACAGCGGCAGCCGTCCCCAGGTCAGCCCGGGTGCGCGCATGCGGTGGATCGTAACGATAAAGTTCAGCCCGGTGAAGATCGAGGAGAACCCGGCGATAAAGATCGCCACAATCGCGCCCACGACATTCGTGTTGGAGTACGTGCTCGCCAGCGGCACATAGAACGTCCATCCGGCATCCACGCCGCCGGTAAGAATTACCCCCAGCATAATGACCGCGCCCGCAACATACAGGTACCAGCTCGCAAGGTTGATCCGGGGAAATGCAAGATCTTTGGCCCCAATCATCATGGGCACAAGAAAGTTCCCCAGCACCGCCGGAACCGCCGGCACCAGGAAGAAGAACACCATGATGATGCCGTGGATGCTGAAGACCTTGTTGTAGGTATCCGAGGTCATCAGGTCGCCGGCGGGAGTCAGCAGCTCCAGGCGAACCAGCGTGGCCGCAAATCCGCCGATGAAGAACATCAGCGTGATCGAGATGAGGTAAAGAAGCGCAATCCTCTTGTGGTCGACGGTGAGCAGCCACGACTTGATGCCATAGTTGGCGTTCAAGTAATTCTGCTGCTCAACCGGAGTGGTGGTCACAGTGGCCATAACGATTACCTCGGTGCTCCGGTGTTCCGCCCGGGCCGCCGTCCGGATGCAGGCTTCGAAGCGTGGCTTCCCGCGCCGCTGGCAGCAGGATTTGCCGTTCCGTCGGGAACGCGGAGCGAATCGCCCTGCGCCGGTCCGGAGAGCGACTTGATGTACGCGATCAGCGCGAGCATTTGTTCTTCATCCACAATGCCCTTGAACGTCGGCATCACCGGACGGAAGCCCGCCACAACCTTCGCCCCCGGCGTCTCAATGGATTCGCGCAGGTAGTTCTCGTCCGCAACTACCGTCTCCCCGTTGTCGAGCGTCTGCGATTTGCCGAATAGCCCAACCAGGTTGGGTCCGCGGCCCTGCGTATCGAAGCGGTGACAGGTTGCGCATCCCAGTTGCTGGAAGACCCTCTCTCCCGAAGACGCGAGCGTGGCCTCGGCGGCGCCCCCGGCAAGCCAGCCTTGGTAGGCCGCTGGCTCCATCACCACCACCTCGCCAATCATTCCGGAGTGCACCGTGCCGCAGAATTCGGCGCAGAACAGGTGGTACCGGCCCGGGCGGGTGGCCCGGAACCACATCGTCGAATAGCGCCCGGGAATTACGTCCTGCTTGATGCGGAAGGCGGGGATATAGAAGCTGTGAATCACGTCCTGCGAGATCATCGTCAGGCGGATATCTCTTCCCACCGGTATGTGCAGCGAATCGATTTCGCGCACCCCCTCGGGATGCTGTACCTTCCACATCCACTGCTTGCCCACCACGAACAGCTCCATGGCGTTCGCCGGGGGCCGGGCTTCGGCCATGTAGATCACCGCTCCCCACAGGAACATGATCATGAAGACGCCCAGCGGCAGCAGCGTCCATGCGCTTTCCAGCAGCAGAGAGCCTTCAATCTGCGTGGCCTCCTTCACCCGCGAGCGCCGGAAACGGATCGCGAAGGTCAGGATCAGCAGGAAAATCATCACCGAAAAAAAGCCGGTGATGGCGATCAGGAAAATATAGAGCGCATCCACCGTACTGGCGAAGCTCGACGCTCGTTCCGGCCACAATGGAAGGTTCTGCCACATCATCAGGCGTTCCCTCCTTTGTTCTTGCGGCGGCCGGCGGACTGGGAACCTTTGGGCTCAAGTTTCAACATCAGGAACAAGCCACTCCCGAGAACTAGAACGGTAATCCCCCCCGCCACCTGCAACATTCGCGTGATCAGGGCGCCATACTTCCCGGTGCGCGGGTCGTAGTGGTAGCAATACAACAAAACCTTATCCACCAGCGTTCCCAGCTTGTTCTGGGAGGCCTCCACAAGGGCGAACCGCAGGTCCTTCGGCGAGTACTCCACCCCGTAAAGATATTGCGTCAGCCGTCCCTGGGGGCTGGCAACCATGATCGCCGCCGCATGGGCATACTGCTGGGTGCGCTCATCCCACTCGTAGCGGAAGCCCGCCGCCCTGGCCAGCGCATCAATAGACTCGCGTGAGCCCGTCAGGAAGTGCCAGCCCGAATCGGCGCCCGCGCGTCCATACCGCCGGATGAAATTCTTCTTTTTGGCCGCCGCAAGTTCCGGACCCTCATTGGGATTGAAGCTCACCGTTACCACTTCAAATTCCCTGCCGACATTAAAGGTAAGCACCCCAAAAGCGCTTGCCATTCCGTTCAGCACTTCCCCGCAGAGCATGGGACATTCGTAATAGGCGAAGTTCAGCACCACCGGACGCTTGCCGAAATACTCGCGCAAGGGCCGCACCTGGCCATTCTCGTCCTTGAAAACCACGTCCAGCGGAAGCTGCGTCCCAATCTTCTGCTCGATCTCGATATTCTTCAGCGTCTCCGGCGGAGGAACCGCCAGCCGGGCCTCTCCGCCCGTAATCGGACCGCCGCCGCGGTAAGGCGACTCCACCGCCAGGCTCGATGCGGCCAACAGCAGCACCACCACGGCAAAACGCATCCCTCCCGGCAACCAATGCTTACCGGGGACTCGATGTTGTAACCACGAATGCCTGGAATCCCGCCTCACGGCTTGCCGCCTCTCCCGCTCTTCGTTCCCGTCTCCGCCTTCTCGGGCAAAGCCTGGGCACTGGCCGCGGCCCTCGCCGGCAGCCCCTTTTGAGCGACGATATCGATGGCGCGTGAAATCGGGATGTGCAGAATGCCGGCGCCCTGATCGACCCATCCATAGCTGTTCAGCAGCTTCTCATTCGCGGCATGGAATTTATCCATATCGCCGTGCGGATCGGGTTGCAGTTGCGGAGCGGGAAAGTGCTTCACGGGATCTCCGCCTTGCGGCATCCGCGAGCGGTAAACGTTTACTTCCTGCGGAACGGCTTCGTTGGCCATCCGGGCGTAGTAGCGCATGAACCCCCAGATGAGAGCGCCGGTCAATACCGCGCCCACCGCCAGCACCACCAGGAATCCGAATATCCCAGCCGGACCAAGATCGGTGCGGTCATAAGTCACACTGCTGTGGCGCACGGTCTCCTCGTGGCCTCCGCTATCGTGAGCTCGCAGGTTAGCCATGGTGCGGCTCCAGGAACTTCTGATAATTGGGATCGTTTACTGACACCAGCGGCTTGCGCTGCATGTTCCAGAAGAAAAACGTAAGCCACAGGGCAAACATGGCAAGCGGAACCACGGCATCGAGCCAGCTGTAGTGAAAGTGCTCCGGGCTGTAGTTCGGAGCGATGTTCCAGTAGAGATCCACGTAACGCATGAAGATGAGCCACGCGGCCACCCGCGCCAGCCGGTTCGGATCTTTCTTCAGCCCGCGCGAGAGCAGCAGCGCAAACGGCACCGCGAAATATCCAAACACCAGCAGCAGGACTACGTTCTCCCAGCCGCCCCGTGAGCGGTCAATGTAAAAGCGGATTTCTTCCGGAAGATTTCCCGACCAGATCAACAGCCACTGCGAAAAGTTGAACCATGCCCAGATCATCACGAACATCAGCATCAGCTTGCCGTAGTCGTGGAAGTTATCGGGCTTCAGAACCTCGCGCATCCTGCCCTCGCGCCGCAGCGCGCGCGCCACCAGCACCGTCAGGCACAAACCAATCATGCCCTGTCCAATGGCAAAAATCAGGGCGTAGATGGTGGACATCCATGGCACAGCCGCGGACATGACCCAGTCCACAATGGCGAAAGTAATGGTCCAGAAATACAGCACCAGACCCGGAGCGCTCAGGGCGCGATATTTCGACCCCAGACCGGCTGCGCCCCGCTCTTCCATGCGCGACCACTTCAGCAGAAAGAAGGCAAGCGCGCCCCAGGAGAGGAAGTACGCAATGGCTCTCCCCAGGAAGAAGCGGAAATTAAGATACTTCTCCGCCAGCTGGCGGATGTGTTCGCTCTGCGCCAGCACCTCGGGACGGGCCCACTTGTAATTCTCCTGCAACCCCAGCAGAAGCGGAATGAAGGCCAGAATCACCAGGGGCAGGCTGGCCACCGCGGCTTCCAGAATGCGGCGGATGCCAACACCCCAGCCGCCTCCCGTCAGATGCCACACCATCAGCAAGCCCAGCGGTCCCAGCGACAATCCCAGAATCAGCATGAAGCCGACCAGGTAGGAGTGCAGCGCCTGCGCGGGATTCAAAACCGCACCCGCAATCGCCGCCACGGAAAAAACCCCTGCGGCAATCAGCGCACGGGTGTGCCACTGCCGCACGACTGGAGGGGCGGCGAAGTCGAGTTGTTCGACTTGCGTATTAACGCTCATTCTTCCTCTCAGCGCTCTGCGGCGCAGCCGGGGAGTCAGCAGCGGCGGCATTTCCGCGTGATCCATTTCCGCGCGATCCAAGCACGGGCACGGATGCCGGCAGCTCCTGCCCCGGCGGCAGATCCTGCGGACCGGCGTGCTGGCTCAGTTGCAATGCCCGGATATATGCGGCGATGGCCCAGCGGTCGCGCGGCGGAACCTGGCTTGCATAATCGGGCATGGCCCCAAAACCGTTGGTGATCACGTCGTAAAAGTGACCAATGGGGGCCTCACGAATCGCCGCCGAGTGGAACGA
>DASZRZ010000149.1:0-3254 GCA_035548935.1 Terriglobales bacterium | reverse complement strand
GATCGCCGCGGTTCGCCACGAAGACCCGGCGAAGCTCACCGACACCATCGCCGCCAATCTTCAGCTTTCGATTGAGGAAAAACAGGAACTTCTGGAGATATTCGATCCCGCCGACCGGCTGAACCGCGTGGCCGACGTGCTCGAAATCGAGATCGAAAAGCTCAATATGGACCGCACCATCCAGTCGCGCGTTAAGCGCCAGATGGAGCGCGCGCAAAAAGAGTACTACCTCAATGAGAAGATCAAGGCCATCCAGAAGGAACTGGGCCGTGGCGAAAAGAGCGAGTTCGACGAGTTGAAGAAAAAAGTCGACAACGCTGGCATGCCAAAAGAAGTTCACGAGAAGGCGTTGCAGGAGCTCAAAAAGCTTGAGGCCATGCCGCCCATGTCCGCCGAGTCAACCGTTTCGCGCAACTACCTTGACTGGTTGCTGGCGGTTCCATGGAAGAAGCGCTCCAAGGAAATCCGCAGCATTGACCGCGCCGAGAAGATTCTCAACGAAGATCATTACGGGCTGGAAAAGATCAAGGAGCGCATTCTTGAATTTCTGGCCGTCCGGCAGTTGGTCAAGAACCCCAAGGGATCCATTCTTTGTTTTGTCGGGCCTCCGGGCGTGGGTAAAACCTCGCTTGGAATGTCGATCGCCAAGGCCACGGGACGCAAGTTCGTCCGCATGTCTCTGGGCGGCGTGCGGGACGAGGCCGAAATTCGCGGCCATCGCCGCACCTATATCGGCGCCCTGCCGGGTCAGATTATCCAGATGATGAAGAAGGCCGGAACCAAAAATCCGGTCTTCATGCTCGACGAAATCGACAAGATGTCCATGGACTTCCGCGGCGACCCATCGTCCGCCCTGCTCGAAGTCCTCGATCCCGAGCAGAACTTCATGTTTGTGGATCACTACCTCGACGTGGAGTATGACCTTTCCCAAGTGTTTTTCATCGCCACCGCGAATGTCATGCACACCATCCCCGGCCCATTACAGGACCGCATGGAAGTGCTGCGTCTCCACGGCTACACCGAGGTCGAGAAGGTCGAGATTGCCAAGCAGTTCCTGGTGCGCAAGCAGCGCCAGCAGGCCGGACTTGCCGACAAGAACTGCATCTTCACCGAAGACGGCATCACCTCCGTGATTCGCAACTACACGCGCGAGGCCGGCGTACGCAACCTGGAGCGCGAGATCGGCAACGTCTGCCGGAAGGTCGCCCGTAAAGTGGTCAAGCACGGGGAGGACTACACCGTTACCGTTACCGCCGAGAACATTGGCGACTTTCTTGGCGTTACCAAGTTCCGCGAATCGCTCGCCAATGAGAAGAGTGAGGTCGGTCTGGTTACGGGCCTGGCGTGGACCGAGCTGGGCGGCTCCATCCTTACCACCGAAGCGGCAATTGTTGACGGCAAGGGGAAGCTCACCCTCACGGGCCAACTCGGCGATGTAATGCAGGAGTCCGGACAGGCTGCAATGTCTTATGTCCGCTCGCGCGCCGCCCGGCTTGGCGTTCCACGGGATTTCTACCGCTCACTCGACATTCACGTTCACGTTCCTGAGGGTGCCATTCCGAAAGACGGGCCCTCGGCAGGCATCACCATTGCCACGGCCATCTCCAGCGCACTTTCCGGCATTCCCGTGCGGCGCGATATCGCCATGACCGGTGAGATCACGCTTCGCGGTAAGGTTCTTCCCATCGGGGGATTGAAAGAAAAGCTGCTGGCCGCTCACCGTGCCGGAATCTTCGAGGCCATTCTGCCCAAGGAAAATGAAAAAGACCTGGCCGACCTGCCCGAAAACCTGCGCAAGGCAATGAAATTCCATCTGGTCGATACCATGGACGAGGTACTGCAGATTGCACTCGAAGGGCCGTTGCCCGAAGTTGTGCCGCCGACAGAACTCCCATTTGCCGTTCCTGCTCCCCCGGCTGCCCATCAGCAGCAGTAGGCAGTAGGGCAAACATCCGGAAGTGATGCCGTCAGAATAAAGAAGGCCCGCCTTACGGTGGGCCTTTCAATTTTGCATCGAGAATGCCGGGCTGAATTCCTGCCCGGAAAGATTGGTTGCTCAGGCCTGCGAGAGATAGCGCAGCTCTTCGACGGCCTGCATGATCGTCCTCTCCGGCACGTCCGGCACCACTTCCACTTTGCCCACTTCGGTGGGAAGGACGAAGTGAACCACGCCATTCACGGTCTTCTTGTCCGTCTGTAATCTTTTGAGCACACGCTTGCCGCGTATCTCCACTTTGGGCAGGGGAGCATAGGCCAGCACCACCGAGATGATGCGTCTCGCGGTCTCCGAATCGGTCTTCTGCATAGCGGCGGCGATCATGGACGCAGCGACCATTCCCCATGCAACCGCTTCGCCATGGAGAAACGCTTTGTATCCCGTCTCGGCTTCCAATGCGTGGCCGATCGTGTGTCCAAAATTGAGAATTCGCCTGAGACCGCCTTCGCGCTCATCCGCCGTAACCACGTCGGCTTTAACGCGTACGCACTCCCCAATGAGCCACTCCAGTGCCTGGGGATCCCTTGCCAGAATACCTTCGCGGTTTTGTTCCATGAAGTCGAAGATGTCGCGGCGCTGGATTACGCCACATTTCAAAGCTTCATAGAGCCCGGCACGGAACTCCCGGTCCGGCAATGTTGACAGGACAGATGGGTCAATGAGCACCGCGAGCGGCTGATGAAAGGTTCCCAGGAGATTTTTGCCCGCCGGAGTGTCCACTCCCGTCTTGCCGCCAATTGAGGCATCCACCTGCGCCAGCAGCGTTGTGGGAATTTGGATTACGTCCAGCCCGCGCATGTAAATGGACGCCAGGAACCCCGCCACGTCGCCCACCACGCCGCCGCCCAGAGCCAGTATCACGGTCGCTCGATCGGCACCCAGGTCAATCAGCCTGGAGGCAAGGTCCCCCACGGTGGAAAGGCTTTTGTAACGCTCGCCGTCCGGCATTTCCACGAAGTCACAGGCAAACTCCGAGGCACGCAAAGACTTCAGGAGCGTATCTCCCCAGTGCTTTTTCACCGGTGGTACGGTAACGATCATCAATCGGGAGGCCCGGGGTACGATCTCACGCACCATCTGGCCGGCTTTCAGCAGCAGGCCGTTTTCGATGTAGGCTGCGTAGGATCGTGAAGGCGGTTTGACTTCCACTCGCGTCATTAATGCCATGATAACGTACTCTGTTACGAGTTACCGGCTCCGAATTGAATATGGGAATTGTGCCTTTGCAAGCAGAGTCTCTGGAAACGGACTTTATCGT
>DASZRZ010000148.1:0-3307 GCA_035548935.1 Terriglobales bacterium | reverse complement strand
CCCTCCGAGCAGCGGACAGCTCAAACGCTGGTCTATCGGTCTAACCGATGTTTCCTGAATTTATGTCTGGAGGATCTGGTATGCGTACCCACCGCCCCGCCCTGCTTAAGAACGGCATCCGCTGGGGATTCAAGGCACTGTTGCTCATGTTGGTTGCCATGGCCCTGATGGGGCCCTCCCTGCTTGCCCAGGCGCAGGATTCAGCGCCGGCAACGGCTGAAGCCGGGGGAGAGGCGAGTCTGCGGCTTCCCGATTTATCCCAGGTCTCCTTTCTGGGCACCGACGGACATACCCTGCTGCTGATCGGGATCGGGTTCTGTTTTCTGGGCGGACTGTTCGGATTCGTGCAGTACACGCAGCTCAGGAACCTGCCGGTACATCGCTCGATGCGCGAAATCTCCGAGCTGATTTACGAAACCTGCAAAACCTACCTGATAACCCAGGGCAAATTTTTAGCCATACTGGAAGCATTCATTGCGGCGATCATCGTCCTCTACTTCGGCTTTCTTCTGAAGTTCGAGCTGCCCCGTGTGCTGATCATTCTGGGCTTCAGCGTGGTGGGAATTCTCGGCAGCTATGGCGTGGCGTGGTTTGGAATCCGGGTCAACACATTCGCCAATTCGCGGACGGCGTTTGCCAGCCTTGAGGGACGCCCCTTCCCCCTGTATGCCATTCCGCTAAAGGCCGGAATGAGCATCGGCATGATGCTGATCAGCGTTGAATTGCTTATCATGCTGTGCATCCTGCTGTTCATCCCCGGCGATTACGCTGGACCATGCTTTATCGGCTTCGCCATCGGCGAATCGCTGGGCGCGGCGGCACTGCGCATTGCAGGCGGCATCTTCACCAAGATCGCCGATATCGGCTCCGATCTCATGAAAATCGTCTTCAAGATCAAGGAAGACGATGCCCGCAACCCCGGCGTGATTGCCGACTGCACGGGCGATAACGCCGGAGATTCCGTGGGGCCGAGCGCCGACGGTTTTGAAACCTACGGCGTGACCGGTGTGGCGCTGATCACCTTCATTCTTCTGGCGGTAAAAGATCCCAGGGTTCAGGTGCAGCTGCTGGTTTGGATTTTTGTAATGCGCGTAATGATGCTGGTGGCCAGTGCGGCGGCCTACTTTCTCAATGCCATATGGGCAAAAGCGAAGTATGGCAATGCGCCGGAGATGAACTTCGAAGTGCCGCTAACCACGCTGGTGTGGATCACCTCTCTGATCTCGATCGGGCTGACGTATGTGGTTTCCTACGTCATGATTCCCACCCTCGGGGGTGACACTACGCTGTGGTGGAAGCTGGCCAGCATCATCTCCTGCGGAACGCTCGCCGGAGCCGTGATTCCCGAGCTGGTCAAGGTATTCACCTCGACCGAATCGCGTCACGTTAAGGAGATTGTGACCTCTTCGGAGGAGGGCGGCGCTTCGCTCAACATTCTCTCCGGACTCGTCGCTGGTAACTTTTCCGCCTACTGGCTGGGTCTGACAATGATCGGTCTCATGAGCATTGCCTACTATGTGAGCACGATGGGTCTGGGGGCCAATGTGGCCGGCACCACCCTGCCGCTCATGCTGGCTCCGGCAGTATTCGCATTTGGACTGGTGGCCTTCGGCTTCCTGGGCATGGGTCCGGTAACCATCGCCGTGGACTCCTATGGCCCGGTAACGGATAACGCGCAGTCGATCTACGAGTTGTCCCTGATCGAACAGGTTCCCCTTCAGGATCTGCAGCGCGACTACAAGCTCAATCCGAACTTTGAGCGGGCCAAGTACCTGCTGGAAGCCAACGACGGCGCGGGAAACACCTTCAAAGCCACCGCCAAGCCGGTACTGATCGGAACCGCCGTGGTCGGTGCCACCACCATGATCTTCTCGATCATGATGGCGCTTACCAATGGGCTCACCACAAACGTACAGTCGCTTTCACTGCTGCACGCTCCCTTCGTGCTGGGACTCATCACCGGCGGATCGATGATCTACTGGTTCACCGGAGCTTCCATGCAGGCGGTGACCACCGGCGCCTACCGCGCCGTGGAATTCATCAAGGCAAACATCCGGCTGGAGGGAGTTGAAAAGGCCTCGGTCGAAGACAGCAAAAAGGTCGTTGCCATCTGTACGCAGTACGCACAGAAGGGCATGTTCAACATATTCATGGGTGTGTTTTTCGGCACTCTGGCCTTCGCGTTCATCGAGCCGTTTTTCTTTATCGGATATCTCATCTCCATCGCGATCTTCGGGCTCTACCAGGCAATCTTCATGGCAAACGCCGGGGGCGCATGGGACAACGCCAAGAAGGTCGTGGAGGTTGAACTCAAGCAGAAGGGCACCCCCCTGCACGATGCGACCGTGGTTGGCGACACCGTGGGAGATCCGTTCAAGGACACCTCTTCGGTGGCTTTAAATCCGGTGATCAAATTCACAACTTTGTTTGGATTGCTGGCGGTGGAGCTTGCAGTAAAAATGACCAGCGACGCCGGAGCGATGGTTACCAACCTGCTTTCGCTGGGCTTCTTCCTGGTATCGGCATTCTTCGTTTACCGTTCGTTCTACGGCATGAGCATCGGAGCATTGCAGGTGGAGCAGGCGCATGGAAAGGCTGCATCGAAGTAACTCACTAACCGATTGCTGCAATACGCAAAGGCCATCCGGAAAGGGATGGCCTTTTGCTTTTGCTTTTGCTTTTGGAAGAAAGGTTCTGCGCCCGGCGCAGCCTAGTGCAATCCGGGGCCAATATCCTGCTTCATCTTTTCACGAACTTCTTTCGCCAGCTTCTCGATATTTTCCGCCGATTTAATCACGTCCAGCGAGAGCATATTTTCGTCGGCGCGGTCCACCTGCTGCTTGAGTTCGGTTGCCAGTTCCAGCAGTTTGTCGGTTTGGGAGCGTAGTTTTTCATATCGCTCCTTATTGAGATTCTTAATGCGGGTTCGCTCCATCTCGGGAGGAAGCTTAATGCGGGGCGTACCTTCCACATCGGGCATACGTCGGCGGTATTGGGGAGACGCGGCTCCTGTAAGAACACCGAGGAGCACCACCCAAAGGCCCAAGCGCGCAATCATTTTGACCACGGAATGCTCCTCATCCCACAAAACTTCTGCGGGAATATTTGGAAGATGCGTTCAGGGAAATTATATAGCCGTTGGGCCGCCGGGCGTCGCAAGCCTGTCTTGAACCCGGTTTGCGGCTATGCTGCCCTTCCAACCGGGCGGGCGCGGATGATGCGGGGCAGATGGACCGCAGCAGCGGCACGCAGAAAGGAATCGGCCCAGCGGTATACATCATTGCGGGAGATAATCTGCCGCAGGTGT
>DASZRZ010000147.1:0-7845 GCA_035548935.1 Terriglobales bacterium | reverse complement strand
CAGGGCCGATTCCAGAGCTCCGAGCTGCCACCAGTCCCACACGGCGGGGGTGAGGCGATGGCGGACAATCTCTTCCTGCTCGCCGCGCCAGAATCCGGTCATGAGGAGGATGCGGGCGCGAACACCGGCTTCGCGCAGACGAAGACCCTCCTCCGTGGTGGTGACGCCAAACCAGGTTGCGCCCTCGGCCTCCAGGGCACGGGCGCACTCGACAACGCCGGCCCCGTAGGCGTCTGCCTTGAGAACAGCGCAGACAGTAACGGAGGAGCCGACGCGTCCACTGATGACGCGGTAGTTGTGGCGCAGCGCAGGAAGGTCGATTTCAGCCCAGGTTGGACGCATTCGTGAACTGATTATAGAAGCAGAGACGAAAGGAAGAATTGAGGGGTTGGGTACGGCTTTTTCCACCGGAATGCCACGGACGAGAACAAGGCGGCGGGCCTTAACCCGGAGTTCCCGATACGGACACGTTCCCCCTGCGGTTCCTGGATGCATGCCCGGTTGACGAACTCCTTTGACTGCCCTGCTCCCGGAGCAATAGTGTCAGTGAGCAGTCTTAACGTAAGTTTCTGCCCCACGCTATCCATGAGGTTGCCAATTGGCAAACGACATCCCGGAAAACCCCGCCCTTCCACAGGTAAGCATAGAGCCTCCACTAAGTCCGGAGCGGGAAAAAACCGATAGCAGTTTGCAGACGGAGCGGCACACCGCGGACGAAACTAAAGAGAAGGTACGTATTTCCGAAGAACATGCTGACCGGGTCGTAGACCTTGCCCGGGCTCGTGCCGATGAGATATTGACCGATGCGCGCGAAAAAGAGGATGACAGCCACCCCATGCAGCGAACTGCGGATGCTATTGCGCTTGACCGTGAGCAAGCGGACGAACTCCTGCGAAAGGAGCGCTCTGCCGCAGATGAGCGTCTCTACCTAGAACGCGAAAACTACGCCCGTGCCTTAAGGTCTCTTCTGCCACTCGAAAGAGAGAGCACCAACAGAAATCTACTTACGGAACGGGCCAGCTCCGACGCGGCTCTTTCGTGTCGCGACGATTTTCTTGGGATGGTAAGCCACGACATGAACAATCTGCTGGCGGGGATTGTGATGACTTTGGAAAGTATCTCCATAACCGTAGAGCAAACGGGCAAACAGGCGACAGAGGAAGGAAAGAGAATCGCCAAAGGAGAGAAGTACATTAAGCTCTACGTGGCGCGAATGAAGAAACTTGTCGCCGACCTGGTGGATGTAACCAGCATTACAGCCGGCAAGCTCAGGGTATCCACAGAGCCAAGCGATTCGGGAAATCTCATTGCAGAGGTGGTGGAGACATTTCGAATGCTTGCGGCAGAGAAAGAGATTTCGCTGAAATCGGGGATCGCAGGGCCGCCCTTGCTGGCGGATGCGGATCAAGGCCGGATTATGCAGGTACTGACGAATCTGGTGGCCAATGCAATCAAGTTCACGGCCCCGGGAGGCCACATCCTGGTCAACGTGAAAGAGTCTGGGGATAATGTGCTGTTTTCCGTGAAGGACGACGGCCCCGGCATACCGGAAAGCCTGCACGAATCCATGTTTGAGCGTTTCTGGCAGGTCAACAAGAACGACACCCGGGGAACTGGCCTGGGTCTGTATATCGCCAGAAATATCGTTGAGGCTCATGGCGGCAAAATCTGGGCGGAGAGCCGGCTCGGCGAGGGCACCATATTCTATTTCACGCTTCCCATGGCTGGGATGAAGCCTCTCCGCAGTGGAGCGGCATAAACCGGCCGCTGCGTATTTCGTAGGACTGTTTTGCCAGTCCACTACCGGGATTACTTCCGCAATTTACTAATCCCACGCATACCAGAGATGAAGTCCGCTTTCTTTTGCCGTCCTGTGCGGCAAAGCTAAGGCCGTGCGTCCGCTGGTGTTTAACTCGCTGGGGTTTCGCTTACAGGAGTTTGGCTATCGCCGCGGCGGCGAAGGTCGGCCAGCAGGCGGGACCGGGTGATGAATAGTCCCAGAGCGGTGGCGGCGGCCCAGGTTACGCTTCCCAGTCCGAGAGCCTGTAGGTTTTGCAGGTGATGGCCAGAGAGCGGAACCAGCGTTGCCACGCGCCAGGCGAGACCTCCGGCAAAGATTGCGGTCGCGGTGATTTTGGCCGTCTCTGCCCAGGGAAACCCGCCGAGGGAGACAAGTTTGCGGCGGTGCAGAAGGATGGCGAGAACGGCGGTATTAGCGGCAATACCTATATCGGAGGCTATGGCAAGTCCGGTGGCGGCAAAGTTGTGGAAGAGCGCGGCATAAACCGGAAGAGAGGCCGCCGTGACCACGGTGGCAGCAATCATGGGCGTAACGGTATTCCCGGCGGCGTAAAAGGCGCGGGAGTAGAGAGCCTGTGCCGACCACAGAGCCAGCGAAATAGAAAACCAGAAGAAGAAGATGGCGGTCTCGCGCGAATCGGAGAACTGGAAGCGTCCGCGGCGGTAGACGAGATCGAGTAGCGGCAGGGCCACGGCCATCATCCAGGCACTGGCAAGGATGGAGGCGGCAGCGAGGCGGTACACCGAGGCATTCACGGTGTCGGCGAACTCGCGCAGCTTGCCCTCGCCCCAGAGGCGGGCGAAGAAGGGGAGCGAGGCTTGTCCGGTGGCTTGTCCAAGTACGGCGATGGGGACGGCCATGAGGCGCTTGGCGTAGTTGAGGCGGGTGATATCGCCGATGCCTCCGGAGGCGAAGTAGCGGAGAATCCAGTCGTCGGCGGTGGCAAGGGAGACGCCCAGCATTAAAGGTATGGAGAGGCGGACCCACTCGCGGAAGGCGGGATCGCCGATATCGAAATTGATGCGGTAGCGGATGCCGGTGCGGGCGGCGCCGATGGCGTTGACCAGAAATGGGCCGACAATGGAGCCGGCGAGGGCGCCAAGGGCAAGAGAGGCGATCCCCATGCGGGAGCCGAGAAGGACGCCTCCCAGGATGATGAAAACGTTGTAGAGCAGGGGCGCTAGAGCGGGAATGAGAAAGAGCCGGCGCGAGAGCAGGACCGCCGAGACCACACCTCCGACATAGAAGAAGATCTGCGCCGGAAGAAGGTAACGGGTAAGAGAGACGCAGAGGTCCAGTTGCGCGGGGGTAAATTTGGGGAATAGCAGGCGCTCGATTTGCGGCGTAAAGACTTCCGTAAGCAGCACACCGGCCGTCAGCACGGTGGTCATTACGGTAATGATGACGGAAAAGGTCTTCTGCGCCTCCGCCTCACGTTTTTGCGAGAGGTAGCGGGTAAAGATGGAAACGAAGGTGATGGAGGCGGTCCCCCCGGCGACGATGTAGTTGAGCCAGTCGGGCAGGGTGAAGGCGGCAACATAGGCGTCGGTTTCAAATCCGGCCCCGAAGGCGTAGGCGATGTAGGCCTCGCGGACGTATCCAATGACGCGGGAAGCCATCACGGCGGACATAAGCAGCACGGTGGCAGAGAAGGCGCTGTGCTGATGAGAGGGGCGTAGCGCCCGGAAGATACGCCGCAAGTGCGCGGTCTGCCGCTGGGCAGCCAAGGGTTCCGAGGGCATGAGTAGCGAGATTTTACCAGCACGGAGCGAAGAGGAGCTTAACCACAAAGGCCCCCGTGGGAGCCTCCGCTTTGTATGGGCGGAATCGAACGGAAGGATTCAAGACCAGCCAGAAGTGACCCGAGTCCGCAGACGGGTGTTAAGGCGGCCCACGTTTGCGGGGTACCACGTTTGTGCCTAGACTTGGGCGGCGCGGCGAACTAACATTCCGCCGCGCGATTGTCGGCTGGGGAGAGTGAAGTTGATCGCCCTGGGGCTTCGTGATAAATGGCGAGCTCGCGATGGTATGTACCTCGCGATGGACCTACCGGAATAGAGAAAATCATGGATAAGAGTTCCCAGCGCGACCTGTTTTCGCCGATTGTGGGTAATGAGGGCCTGATGGGGCCTTTCCTGCTGATTGCGCGGCTGATGACCGCGAGCGTCTTTGTTCTTTACATCAGCAACCTGTTGCGTGGCGGAAGCATAGTGGAACGGCCCGGGATGCCAGCGGGCGCTCTCTATTTTTTCCTGGCGATTCAGTTCATTGGCGTGGCGATGGTGGTCGTAGGCTACGGGACGCGGGTGGCCGCACTGCTGATGGCTGCATTCTGCATTGCTACAACCGTGTTGTTTACCGGAAGCACGGGATGGAGCGGCATGTTCATGACGCACATGCTGAAAGACCTGGCAGTGGCTGCCGGCTTCCTGTTCCTGTTTGCGCAGGGTCCCGGGCCGCTCTCGGTGGATGGAAGGTCCTCCCACGGCGAGATGGGCAGCGGTAGAGCGGCGGACGTGCTTCTGCTGGCAGGAAGGGTAATGGCCGCGGTGCTGTTTTTTTATTATGGCCGCTACAAAATCATGAACACGGCCGCCATGCAGACCTACATGATCAAGCACAATTCCCATGTGCCGCCGGAGTTGATTTATCTGGCGATTCTGACGCAGATTGTTCCGCCGCTCCTGATGGTGCTCGGGTACAAGACCAGGTATGCGGCGCTGGCCCTCTCGGGCTTCTGCCTGATTGCCACGGCTCTGTTCCATGCGGATTTTGGAAATCCTGCCGAGGTGGAGCAGGTACTGCTGGATGTATCGATCGCTGGAGGGCTGCTGTTTCTGTTTGCGCACGGCCCCGGTGGCCTTTCCCTGGATGCACGGCAAGGAAAGACGCTTTCCGCAGGCCGGACGGCGGAGGCCCTCTCAGCAAAAGGATTGTGAGATAACCCCGGGATTGGCTGCTTTGATACTTATGGAGAAGAGTTCCCAGAGCGATTTATTTTCGCCGATTGTACGCAATGAGGCGCTCATGGGGCCGTTCCTGCTGGTGGCGCGGCTCATGATCGCCAGCCTTTTTGTTTACTACGTCCGGAATTTCCTGAGCGGCGGTAGAGCTGCACAATCAGATATCCCCTCATGGGTGCTCTACGCGCTACTGGCATTTGAGTGCATTGGGACCGCCATGGTGGCGGTGGGATACAAGGCGCGGCTGGCTGCCCTGGCAATGGCGGCTTACTGCATCGGTACCACCTTGATATTTGATGGAAGCAAGGGATGGGCCGGGGTCTTCATGACGCACTCGCTGAAGGATCTGGCGGTGGCGGCGGGGTTCCTGTTTCTATACGCGAATGGACCAGGACCGCTATCGGTGGATGGAAGCCAGGGGCGGAGCCAGCCGGCATCTTCGATACAAACCACCGGCATTTCCATGGGGCTGCTGCTATTGGCCGGGCGCGTCATGGCTGCCACGCTGTTCTTCTATTTTGGCAATAACAAGATTTTCCATAATGCCTCGTCCCGTCGATATATGGTTCAGCACAATCCGGCGGTGCCGGTAGAACTGTTGAATCTGGCGATTCTGGTGCTGATCATCGCGTCGGTTCTGATGGCGGTCGGATACAAGACACGTTATGCAGCGTTGGCGCTGGCGGGATTCTGCCTGATTGCAACGGCTTTGTTCCACGCCCCGATGGGGACTCCCGCGGAGATGGATCACGTGTTTCTGGATGTGTCGATTGCCGGAGGGCTGTTGTTTCTGTTTGTGCACGGCCCCGGATGGCTTTCGGTGGATGCAAGGCAGGGCCTCTCGCTTCCCGCAGGGCAGGGGACGGAGGCACTTTCCGCTAAAGGATTGTGATCGGACGGGGTAAAGTAGCGAGCGTCTGAAATTGGTTTTGGAGCCGGCGAAATCGGATGTGGAAGGCGAGGCCATGAAAGAGATCGTTAAGCAAAACATCGTTAAGCAAAACAAGGAAAAGAAGCAGGGGCGCCGAGGATTTCTAAAGAAGAGCGTGGCGCTGGCCGGGCTGGCGACAGTGGCGGGGATTGAAACCGCGGAGTCGCAGACGCCGAAGACCGGCACAATCCGGCGGCGGCAAAAGGATCTGGAGGCCTATGGCGAGCGCTCGCAGTATGTGACGTCGGTCAGAGAGGGTCCGGAGCATGCCGACCCATTTGGGCTGATGGCGCATCTTTATACGCCGCTGCAGGACCTGACCGGCATCATTACCCCGGCATCGCTGCATTATGTAATGGCGCACAAGGGCTTTTACCAGCCGGAGATCGATCCTGAGAAGCATCAGCTTCTGATCCACGGGATGGTGGACCGTCCATTGATTTTCAGCATGGCGGACTTGAAGAGGTTTCCATCGGTCACACGAGTTCACTATCTCGAATGCAATGGAAATAAAGCGAGGCCCGAGCACAAGACGGTGCAGAGAGCCTGCGGCCTGACCAGTTGCAGCGAGTGGACGGGAGTGCCGCTGCCGCTGCTGCTGAAGCAGGCTGGAGTGCAAAAGGGCGCGGCATGGATCGTGGCCGAGGGCGCGGAGGACAACAAAGGAGCCATCAGCATTCCGCTGGCAAAGGCGATGATGGACACCATCGTTGCCTATGGACAGAACGGGGAGCCCTTACGTCCGCAGAACGGATTCCCCATCCGGCTGCTGGTGCCCGGATTTGAAGGCGTGGTGAATGTAAAGTGGCTGCGCCGGATCAAAGTCACGGATGAGATGGCAATGACCTACAACGAGATGGGCCGCTATGCGGGAGTGCATCCCAAGTCGGTAAATCCGATTCCGTGGGAGCAGGGACCGAAGTCGGCGATCACGTTCCCTTCGGGCGGGCAAAAGCTCAGCGGCCCGGGCCATTACCAGATCAGCGGACTGGCATGGTCAGGCGGAGGCGCGGTGCGCAAGGTGGAAGTTTCGACCGATGGCGGCAAGAGTTGGAAAGAGGCCGAAATTCAGTCGGCGGTGCACCGGATGGCGCACACAAGGTTTGGAATGGACTGGGTGTGGGACGGGAAGGATTGCGTGCTGATGTCCCGCTGCACGGACGAACTGGGACAATACCAGCCAACGGTGGCGGAGTTCGCCAAGTTTTGGGATGACACTATCGAGCAGGCATACCGGCACCCATTCAATGGCCAGGCAAACTACATTCTGCCGTGGAAGGTAGACCAGGAAGGAAATGTGACCAATGGGCTGTCCTAGATTGCTTGTTCTCGCGACGCTGGTGGCTGGTTGCGTTGTGGGACTGGCGCAGACTCCGAACTACAACCTGGGGAGAACGCCGACTCCGGAAGAGATGCGGGAGTTGGATATCGGGGTAACCCGGGATGGTAAGGGATTACCCGCAGGAAGTGGTGACGCAATCAAGGGAGCCCGTGTCTATGTCGAGAAGGGCTGCCTGGCGTGCCACGGTGAAGAAGGCCGGGGTGGACTCGCTCCGCAACTGGTGGAAGGTCCGCCGAATCCGAAGGCACGGAAGAGCGAGTTTCCAGTGAGGGTGCTGGCGACGGACACCCCTTTCCCGACGGTGATCTGGGACTTCATCCACCGCGCCATGCCCTTGCAGCAGGCCGGAACGCTGACGCCGGATGAGGTTTATGCCCTGACCGCATATCTGCTGTTCAAGAACAACATCATCAAGGAAGACGAGGTGATGAACGCTCAGACGTTGGTGAAGGTAAAGATGCCGAACGCCGATAAGTTCGTGCCGCCCCAGGTATCGGAATATAAGGCCGGTGCACGAATGAGGAGACCGTGGGTGAAGTAAAAGTTCCAGCGATTTACCAGCATTTGGGGTAAAAGTATTGGAAGTAGTAGAAGGGTGTTTCAAGGAAAGATCGGGA
Organism: Terriglobales bacterium; assembly: GCA_035548935.1. GTDB lineage: Bacteria > Acidobacteriota > Terriglobia > Terriglobales > Acidobacteriaceae > DASZRZ01. The sequence goes on along the minus strand of DASZRZ010000147.1, from coordinate 191 downwards.
AGTAATATCCTGAAGTAAGCTGTCTTTACCGATGTGCTTCGGAAGTTAAATATAAGTTAAAAGATTGAAGCACTCCTGAAGTCAGCGGGCTCCGTCGTCGTAATAAAAATCAACTCTATGAGGGGATCTGCATGTCCATTTTGAAATGTACCAATTCCTGCGTGCACAATGACATCTCAACCAAAGCAGCT
>DASZRZ010000146.1:0-6310 GCA_035548935.1 Terriglobales bacterium | reverse complement strand
CGAACGGGATCAACAGGCACTTACAAATACAGATGTCCGAGGGAAAACGTGGGATTTGAAATTTTGCGTTAAAAGCCCGAGGGGCGGACCCAGAAGCTCTCCTCCCAGGTCTTGCCCGGGGGAATGTATTGCAACTCTTTGTAGAGTCCGCGATGCGCCAGGTTCAGCGCGTTGGTAGGGGCTGCCATCGGCTCCAGGCAGACGACATTGGGGTCCCGCGCGGGCGCCGCCGGGTTCGCCTGCGGAACCGGCCTGGGAGCATAAACGACCGCCGCCCGGTAGTTGGGACCCAGCACCAGCTCAATCTTCTGCTTCTTACCCTGAACGGAAAGCACCGCACGGCCAGCGGAGTCGCGCACCAGATCGCCGAAGACATCGTCGAGTTCGTAGTCCTTGAGAGGCACCGCCTGCGGATTTGGCATGAACTCCTCTATAGGCTGCGTCTCTCCTGTGGCGGCTTTGGTTGCGGCAAGTATCCAGTGGGTGCGGGCGCCAATGCTCAGGGACCACTCATCGCGCAGCGAGTCGCTCAGGTGAAAGCAGGGATGAAAGCCAATCGCCACCGGCATGGGCTCGTTGCTCATGTTGAAGATGCGCGTTTTTACCTCAAGAACTCCATCCTGCAAACGATGTGTGGTCTGGATGGTGTGGGCAAATGGAAACTGCGCCATCCAGTCGGGCTGGCGGAAAAATTCGAGCTGGCTGGTTATCCATGCCGCTTTTGCATCCGTCTTGGCCTCAATTACCTGCCAGAGCGGCGTATCGCCAACGAAGCCATGAATGGGAATCGGACCGCGCACATTTCCCAGACCCATGTTGAAGGGATACTTTTTTCCATTGGCGTAAAACGCGGTTTCGTCCAGCCGGTTGGCCCAGGGGGCCAGCAGCCGGGTGCCGGTAATGAAAATATTCTGGCCCTTCACCTTCATCTCGCGGGCCATGTTTCCCATGGACGGCGTGACGGAAAGAACCGTCTGCTTACCGGCATTTTCTAAAACGTAGGAATCCCCCTGCCGGGACAGGGAGTTTTGCGCCAGGGATGGAATCGCCAGAAGAATGGAAAGTAAGACGGTGAGCCGCATAGTCCTCCGCCATCTGGTTATTTCGCCTGCGAAGTATATATGCGAATGGGGCGGCATTTGCGGCGGAGAAATCGTGCCGGCAACCTTCATCCGCGCTGGGCGCTGCCATAAATCCGCGACTGGGCGCCCTCGCGGCTTCCGGTGGCAGGCACCAGGCGTCCCACCTTGCCCAGCCCGTAAGGCGGCATGCCGCTATAGATCGCCTCATACTGGCCGGGTTTGATGATGTAGGTTTCATGCCAGATGCCGACATCGCCGCGGCTCTTCCCCATGCGGCGGTTAAAGTCGACCCATGCGGGCCAGTGCGTCAAATCCTTATTGCGGGCATAGGCTTCCAGCTTTTCGAAGGATCGCCAGTACTGCACGATTAAGAATCCCCTGGAGTTGTGTCCGAGGAAGCCCGACTCGGGATGCTTCTCCAGCTCCTTCAACATCTTTGGCATTGCAAGAAACACGGGTAGCCACTTGTGAACCTTCCACGGTTTGTTGATCCGCATTCCGATCAGGAAGACCACAAACTCTCCCTCCATCTCGGACGTCATGCGCTCGTTGATCACCTTTGCCATGAGCAACTCCCGGGCAAATACTCTCCCAGAATTGTAACTGCAAGAGCTTACCGGAAGCTCGGCAGGATTTCGTCCTGAAGGCAACGGAAGGTAAGTTCTGGCAGGACGGCTATGCTAGATTGATGGGGGTGCGGGCCCGTAGCTCAATGGTTAGAGCAGTGGACTCATAATCCATTGGTTGCAGGTTCGAGTCCTGCCGGGCCCACCATTCCGGTACGAATCTGGGCACTTTCCCCCACCGCCATCTTCGGCGGAGAAAATCAAACCACCTGATGATAGGCTTTAGATAGCATCCTTCCATGCGGGCCCAACCCAGACAGGAGAGCAAAGATGGCCGACGAGAAAAAATGCCCGGTAATGCACGGGACCACAAATGCCGGAAAGAGGTCGCACCGCGACTGGTGGCCGGACGCGTTGGATGTTTCGGTTCTCCACCGGAACTCCACTTTGTCCAATCCGATGGGCAAGGCGTTCGACTATACGAAGGAATTCAAGTCTCTTGATCTCGACGCCGTGATCAAAGACCTGCACGCCCTGATGACGAGCTCGCAGGATTGGTGGCCGGCTGATTTCGGTCACTACGGCGGCCTGATGATCCGCATGGCATGGCACAGCGCGGGCACGTACCGCATTACCGACGGCCGCGGCGGCGCCGGTGCGGGTCAGCAGCGTTTCGCGCCGCTGAATAGCTGGCCGGACAACGCGAACCTCGACAAAGCGCGCCGTCTGCTGTGGCCGGTCAAGCAAAAATACGGACGGAAAATCTCGTGGGCTGACCTGATGGTTCTCGCTGGCAATGTCGCGCTTGAGTCGATGGGCTTCAAGACGTTCGGCTTCGCCGGGGGCCGCGCCGATGTTTGGGAGCCTGAAGAGCTCTATTGGGGTCCTGAGGGGACGTGGCTGGGCGACGAGCGCTACAGCGGCGAGCGTGAGCTGGCGGAGCCGCTCGGCGCGGTGCAGATGGGCCTGATCTATGTCAATCCGGAAGGCCCGAACGGCAACCCGGACCCGGTCGCGGCAGCCAAGGACATCCGCGAGACGTTCTTGCGCATGGCGATGAATGACGAGGAAACCGTCGCTCTGATTGCGGGCGGCCACACCTTCGGCAAGACCCATGGCGCCGGCGATCCGTCGCTGGTCGGACCGGAGCCAGAAAGCGGCGCTATTGAGGATCAGGGCCTCGGCTGGAAGAGCAAGCACGGCACGGGTTTCGGCGCCGACGCCATCACCGGCGGCCCGGAGGTGACCTGGTCGCAGACGCCGACCAGGTGGAGCAACCACTTCTTCGAGAACCTGTTCAAGTTCGAATGGGAGCTGACAAAGAGTCCAGCGGGGGCCAAGCAATGGCAGGCCAAAAATGCAGAAGCCACGATCCCCGACGCTTTCGACAAGACCAGGAAGCATGTGCCGACCATGTTGACCACTGATCTCTCGCTGCGGTTCGACCCGGCCTATGAGAAGATTTCGCGGCGCTTCCATGAACACCCCGATCAGTTCGCCGATGCCTTTGCGCGCGCCTGGTTCAAGCTTACGCACCGCGACATGGGTCCGATCGAGCGTTATCTCGGCCCGCTCGTACCGAAAGAGCGGCTGATTTGGCAGGACCCGATTCCGGCCGTGAATCATCCGTTGATCGACGAGCGGGATGTTGAGGCTCTCAAGGCCAGGATTCTCGCGTCGGGCCTCTCTGTGTCCGAGTTGGTTTCGACGGCGTGGGCTTCGGCGTCAACGTTCCGCGGCTCCGACAAGCGCGGTGGAGCGAACGGCGCGCGCATCCGCCTCGCGCCTCAGAAGGACTGGGAGGTCAATCAGCCCAAGCAGCTCGCGACGGTGCTTCAGAGGCTCGAAGCGATCCAGAAGGAGTTTGGCAAGAAGGTTTCGCTTGCCGATCTGATCGTTCTCGGCGGCTCTGCGGCGGTCGAAAAGGCCGCAAAGGACGCCGGGGTCGATGAAAAGGTTCCCTTCACGCCCGGACGCATGGATGCGTCGCAGGAACAGACCGATGTCGCCTCCTTTGCCCCGCTCGAACCGCGCGCCGACGGATTCCGCAACCACATGAGCAGCAAAAAGCAGTTCATGGCGCCCGAGGAGGCATTGGTGGATAAGGCGCAATTGCTGAGGCTGACTGGCCCGGAAATGACTGTCCTCGTCGGCGGCCTGCGGGTGCTGGGCGCCAATGCCGGTGGGTCCAGGCACGGCGTCTTCACCAACCGGCCGGGGACTTTGACGAATGACTTCTTCGTCAATCTACTTAACATGAGCACGCAATGGCAGCCGGTCGCGGGTGCGGAAGGCGTGTATGAGGGCCGCGACCGCAACACAAACGCGGTTAAGTGGACCGCTACGCGCATCGACCTGATCTTCGGTTCGCACTCGCAGCTCCGCGCTTTTGCGGAAGTATATGGCTGCGCCGACTCGCAGGCGAAGTTCGTGAAGGACTTCATAGCGGCTTGGAACAAGGTGATGAACGCTGATCGCTACGATCTCGCCTGATTTACGCTCGAGGGCTTTCGAAGGCATCGGGAGCCAGGGCGTTTCCACAAAGCGCCTTGGCTCACTCCCCCGCTACACTATGGAGATGACCAAGACCGGTGCCCGGTTTGGCCTCGTTTGGTCCAGCACAAGCCACAACGTGTCACGCCGCAAGATCTGAGAAGAGCAGCCTTGCGATTAACTCGCGGACGCCCCCACCGTACCCGTCCTGCGTAACAATATCGGCGCGCTGCTTCAGGGAGTCGAGGGCATTGGCCACGGCAACCGAACAGCCGCACAGGCCGAGGAATGCGTGATCGTTTTCGGCATCGCCAACAGCAACCACGCTTTCCGGCGGGAGGCCCAACTCCTTCAATGCGGCGCTCAGCCCGGTGGCTTTGTTAATCCCCGAGGGAAGAATCATGACCGAGCCCTTGTTCAAGATCACTTGCAGCTCCAGACCCATCTCGCGAATAACTTCCTGCACGGTGGACTCCTGCGGTTCGCAGGTGGCAACGATGCACCGCCCCACCGAGAGCGGAACCACATGCCGCCGCCGCAGGCGCTCCGCAAAGGCAGCGGGCGGAGCTTCGCAGAGCGGAATCTCCTCCTGCGTTCCAGGCCGGTAGAGCAGCGCTCCATTTTCGGCAACGATACGGTCGAACAAATCAAGGTGGGGAAACACTGTTGCCAGGTCGGGCAATTCCCTTCCCGTCACAATGATCAACCTGCGTCCGGAGGCCTTTACCCGCTCCAGGGCTGTGAGCGTTTCGGGATCAACGACCCCTTCGGTGGCCAGCGTTCCGTCATAATCACATGCAAGAGCCAGATAGTGCATAAGACCAACCAGCGACTAACAGTTAGATGCACGCAAATTGACCCGCGTGGACCGCGATTTGCCCCTGGCAGACTTAAGAGATATCCACTGCTATTCGCGGCGCTTGAAAAACACGGCGCTCAGCGGCGGCAGCGTGAGGACAAGAGAATGCGGACGTCCGTGCGAGGGCAATGGAGCGGACTCCACCCCGCCGAGATTTCCCTGGCCGCTGCCCCAGTATTGCAACGCATCGCTGTTCAATATCTCTTCCCAATAGCCGCGCGCGGGAACGCCTATGCGGAAGTTGTAGCGCGGAACCGGCGTGAGGTTCAGTACGCACAGAACCGGCGCGTCGTAATTGTTTCCGCGTCGAAGATAGCTGAGCGTAGTGTTTTCAGCGTCATTGGCATCGACCCACTCGAACCCTCCGCCATCGAAGTCGCGCTCATACAGGGCGGGTTCGCTTTTGTAGCGGCTGTTCAGGTCTTCGAGAAAGCGCTGCACTCCGGCATGATTGGGAAAGCGGAGCACATCCCATTCCAGGCTGGTGTCGTGCTTCCATTCGGAGATTTGCCCAAAGTCTCCTCCCATGAAGAGCAGCTTTTTACCCGGCTGCGACCACATGTAGGCATAGAGCAAGCGCAGGTTGGCGAAGCGCTGCCATTCGTCCCCGGGCATTTTGCCCACCAGCGATCCCTTGCCATGCACCACTTCGTCATGCGAAAGCGGCAGAACGAAGTTTTCGTTGAAGGCATAGATCATGCGGAAGGTGAGCGTTCCCAGGTGGTATCTGCGGTGGATGGGATCTTTCTGGAAATACACGAGGCTGTCGTGCATCCAGCCCATGTCCCACTTCATTCCAAACCCCAATCCGCCAGCGTAGGTCGGACGCGAGACCATGGGCCATGCGGTCGACTCCTCGGCAGACGTCTGCACGTCAGGATGATCGCGGAAGACATCCTGGTTAAAGCGGCGCAGGAACTCGATGGCGTCGAGATTCTCGCGCCCGCCAAAGCGGTTGGGAATCCACTCCCCCTGCTTTCTTGAGTAGTCGAGATACAGCATGGAGGCCACCGCATCCACCCGCAGCCCATCAATGTGATAGGTGTCGAGCCAGTACATGGCGCTCGACATCAGGAATGAGCGGACCTCATTCCGGCCATAGTTGAAGATGTAGCTCCCCCAGTCGGGATGAAATCCCTGCCGTGGATCGGAGTGCTCGAAAAGATGAGTTCCGTCAAAGTAGGCGAGGCCATGCTCGTCGGTGGGAAAGTGCGAAGGCACCCAGTCGAGAATCACCCCAATGCCATGCTGGTGCAGATGGTCCACGAAAAACATGAAATCCTGCGGGGTGCCGTAACGGCTGGTGGGCG
>DASZRZ010000145.1:0-3403 GCA_035548935.1 Terriglobales bacterium | reverse complement strand
AAGGGAAGGATTGATTTCTCTTCTGCACGGTTGGTTTTAAAGGCAGGCCCGTAAGAGCACATCCCTTCGGGGTTCGCCGCTGGGCGTTGTAATGCGTTACGCCCAGCAGCATTTGCCCCTTAGTTCTTGTTCGTTTTTCCTTTGGTTAGGTCGCGATAGATGGCTTCGATGAACTGGCGTCCGCTCTCCGCCCCGTAGATGCCGTCGTAATCCATCGACGGTTTGGCGGCGATCACCTGTTCCAGCGTCTTACCCTGCTTCACCAGGTCCTGTACGCGGTCGCGAATAATCGTGACCGTATCCCGGTAGACCACCACATCGTTGCGGTCGCACAGGCGTCCGTGATTGGGGATGACCTGTGTCCCGCCCTCTTCCCTTATCTCCGGAACCAGCAAATCCAACAGGAGGTTCAGAGCGTCAATGGTCCCCTGAATGGTTCCGCCGCGCGTGCTGTCGATGACCGGATAAGCCTCGGTTGAGAAGATATCTCCGGCGCTGACCACATCCGAGGTACGAAAATGCACGATGGCGTCGCCGTCGGTATGGGCAGGAGGAAGGGCGTAGAAGATGACGGGCTCGCCGTTGAACAGCTTGAAGCCCTCCTTGCCAAAGGTGATTGCGCCCATTTTGCCGACGGGGCTGGCAATGGAATCCACCGCATTGAGGGTGGCCATAAGCGGCGCGGGACCGGGGAGATGTACGCGGGAGGGGTCTTTTTCGATTTCCCTGGCCTGGCTCATGGTGGCATTGGGCGGGAATATTCCGGCCTTGGCGATCGTCTGATTCCCGCCGGTATTATCAGGGTCAGAGTTGGTATTCACCACAAACATGATGGGCAGCGGAGAAATCTTGCGAATGGCCGCCACTACTTCGTCGGCGTATTGAGGCAGTCCGGTGTCCACCACGATGATGAACTGCTTGCCCACCTGCACAGTGATGTTACTGCCAGCGCCAATGAGCATATAGACATTGCCGCTGACGTGTTTGCACTGGATATGGTTCCCCGCCACCGGGGGATTCTTGGCTTGTGCATTGGCCTGGGCGCCGCAGAGCGAAAAGATCAGAATCAGGGCCGCCAGCGCGGACGGGTAACGGAGTTTTTCAAGTCTCATGGATTTGCTCATTGGCCCCCGCCCGATGCTTTATTTTCCGGCTTGGCTACCGGCAGAGGCATTTTGGCCAGCTTATTCTGGTACTCCTGGTACATGGTTTCCGCGCCGCCACGCACGGCCGGTAGCGGAATTCCGGACTTCTCGGAATATTCGGTGAGCCATGGGTTTTTGCCGGGCAGGTAATGCGCGACCCATCCTTTCTCGTGTTCAATCTCCTGGCTGTAGATGCAGTAATTGGGGGAGAGTTGACGTCCCAGGTCCAGGACATAGTGCGAGGTCAGCACCCAGGGCTCGGTCAGGTAGACGGGGTCCTCGACCATGGTGACGCGCGTCATGTAGTTTTCGTGGCGTATCAGGTATTCGGTCATGGTGGCCTTTGAGCTGCGCGCCAGACCGTTGCGGCGGATCCAGCCCTCTTTCATGTGGGTGGTGGTGATCTTGAGCATGTCAGCCACCCACTCTCCGGTGGAGAATCCCTGCCATGTATGGTGCTCCCACTCTGGCGGATGAGGCCGTCCATCCATGTAAATGGTGCGCTCCGGGGTCTGATAACTCAGAACGGTATGCCAGGCAACGGCGGCCTGGCTCAGTGAGTCCACGTCTGCCCACACACGCATGCGCGAGGGGCCGCGAGGTCCATAGTCCGATGGATGGGGTTCACACTGGTGCTCGACCATCGTCCATTTTTCCGCGCTCCATGTATCGCCCCGCATACGGGCCGCATCGTTTAACGGCACGGACATATATTCGCCGATATGCGGCTCGCCCTCGCTTGAGGGATAGTCATTCCACTCTCCGGCAAGGTCCACCTGCGCCCGCGCCGGCAAAGCTGCCGTCACCACAAGAAACAGCAGCCCAATCAGCCAACTATGAATTCGATCCTGACGTAACATCTTCTGACTCCTCCAAAACGGATACAAAAGTCTGGGTTGACTTGCATGATTCCAATACCGGGCTTAGAAGTCTCCATTCCCCGGATTGATCTTTTTTTGCAGCGTAATCGGCCATAAGGGCTGGCATGGGGTGGGATTCCACTTGGAAGCATCCGGCTCGCGCCTGTACTGCTGGCTCATGACGAACGGGTCCCGGAGATACATTGGATCGATAAAAATCGACGTCATAATCAGGTACGCCGTGCCATGCAGGTCCACCAGATCGTAGTACTCGGTGAGCGTGGCGTTTCCGCTGTAGGGCACCCCGTTTTTCTCGAGATATCCGGGACGCATGTGGGTGGTGACGACTTTCATGTCCCCACCTTTTCCCGGGGCAGGGCCTCCAAAAAACGGATCGGCGCGTTTTTGCAGCTGCTTCTCCCATTTTGCCACCGAGAACCCCTGCAATTGCGGATCGCCGCCGGGCCATTGCGTATCGTCAAAATGGAAGATTCGCTTCTGCGTGCCCGCGTCGATATCCATTTGCATGGTCTTCTCGTCCGCCCATGTGATGTGCAGCCGTCCGGGCAGTCGCATGATGCCGCCCGCGCCATAAGCCTTGCACTCGTTGCCTTCGGCTTTGTCCTTTTCCGGATCCCACAGGCCCGCCACCCGCCTGCCTTCGGCGTTGAGCGGAATAGCGCGAAGATAATCGCCCTTGGCGGGCGTTATCATGCGGTAGGGCCAATCCTCATTCACAATGGCGACCCAGTAGCCGGTTATATCAATAACGGCAGCGGCCTTTGGGCTCAACGGAGGGGCTGCGGCCGGTGGCCGCCCCTGCCCGAAAGTAGTGGTGGTTATGGCAAAAATGGCAAACAAACATCCGCACCAAACGGCAAAACGAGAACTGCCATAAAGTTTTTTCTGTTTCTGCATTATTTCCGATTTCCCTTCGGCATTCGATGCCCGCAAAGAATATACAACTGCTCGATCTTCGTGGATATCCCTCTCGTCGTCTCATGGCTGCTTCCGGAGCCCGGAGCTTTGCCGCAACGAAAAGCCGTATATTGTGCCACTTTTGAAGGATGAGCGAAGAAGAAAATGAGCGATGGCAGAAAATGAGTGATGAGAGAAGCAGAACCACGGGAGGCCCACCTTGGTGGGAGGGCCGATGCGCGGAGCGATAGTGGTGCAAAAGGCCGGAGCGAACCGGGTGTCACCAACATGTTTACGAACTAGGTTTTAGGTGGATATTTCACGAGTTTTCGCTGCAGCGAGCGGCGGTGAAGGCCGAGCAGTTTTGCCGCCTGGGAAATATTGCCCTGGCAATCCGCCAGGACACGTTGAATATGCTCCCATTCGACTCGGGCCAGACTGGGAACTTCCGCACTGGAGGGCGCCTCGTGGTCAGGCGCG
>DASZRZ010000144.1:0-3418 GCA_035548935.1 Terriglobales bacterium | reverse complement strand
TGGCGGTACAGACGAAGCGAGTGGCCCAGGTGGGACACCTCGAGCGCTTCAATGCGGCGGTGCAGGCGACTCTGCCGCTGGTGACGCGTCCCATGTTTTTCGAGGCGCACCGGCTCAGCGTTTTCTCGCCCCGCGCCCTCGACGTGGATGTGGTGCTGGACCTGATGATCCACGATCTGGACATCGTGCTCTCGTTTGTCCAGTCACCGGTGAAGGAGATTCGAGCCGTGGGCTTGCCGGTTCTCTCCGCCAAGGTGGACATAGCCAATGTGCGGATGGAGTTTGAATCGGGCTGTGTGGCTAACTTTACGGCCAGCCGGATCAGCACGGAGCGGGTTCGCAAGCTGCGCTTCTTTCAGCCGCGGCAGTATGTCTCCATCGACTACTCGAGGCAGGATGTGGTGGTGTTTACGGTCGAGGAGGGCGGCGAGGCGGGAGCGGCTCCCAGGATCGGGATAGCCAAGCCTGAGACCCTGCAAGGGGAGCCGCTTCAGGCAGAATTGCGATCCTTTTTGCAAGCGGTGAGGAAGCGGGGAGAGCCGGTGGTGTCTTTGCAGGAGGGGCGGCGGGCCTTGCGGGTGGCGTTTGAGATTCTGGACGAGATCAAGCGGCACGGTAGCCGGGCGGGCTTGAGCGGAGTGCCCTTCTAAAGGGCAAGTCCGGGGGAAAATGCCGGAATAGGGCTAAACCGGGAGCAGATAGGGCCGGGAGGCAGGCCGGAAGCCAACAATCGCTCGATGAGTGGGCGATAAGATGCGAAAATAAGAGCGATGATTCGAGCCCGCCGGTGAACGAGACAGGTTGTACGTTATTGAAAAGGATGCGGGAAAATGATCCCGGATCGCAACATTGCGGAGATATTCGCGTCTAACTACCTGGCCCCACACCTGATGCCACTTACCCCAATCTCGTTCACTCGCTTCGAGGAACGCAAGGCAGACGATCCGGCCCTGGAAGGTAATGACGGGGGGGCGCTGGATGAGCCGATCCATTTACTGCAATTGCAGGATGATCTGGCGCGATCGCGGCGGCGCGAGGCATTCTGGATTTCGGTCGTCGTGCACATTCTCACGATTATCGCGGTGATTGCGGCCCCGAAATATCTGCCCGATTCCAGAGCGGTGCGTCTGCGGACGGCGCGGGAGATGGCGGCGAACCGGGACTATACCTTCCTTGAATTACCCCCTGATATTCAAAAGGTTACACGGCGGCCCAAGACGGATATTGCTTCGGATAAAGACCGGATCGCGAGCTCGAAGAATCCCACGCTGGACCGCAAGCAACTGGACAAGCTGTTAGACGCCCGCAGGCCGGGTGCCCCGGCGCCTCCGGGAGCGGCAGCCCCGAAGCCGGAGCCAAAGCCGGGAGGGACACCGGCGCCGAGCGCGGCTGAGGCGCGAGCTTCGGAAGCGCAGCCCGCGGACCCAAAGCCAGCCCAACCGGCGAATGATGAAAGCAAGGCTCCGCGATTTGAGTCGCTTGCCGATGCAGCCAGACGGGTGATGGGGGGAGGGCTCACGGCCTCACTTTCGCCGGGCGCGGCGATTCAGGAGGCGGCGCGAGCCAGCGCAGCCAGCCGGGGTGGCGGAGGCAATGCCGGGGACTATGGGACGTTCGCGGGCAATTCCGGGGGAGTGAAGAGCAACATCGACATCCTCAGCGACACCATGGGGGTGGATTTTGGGCCGTACCTGGCCCGCGTGCTGCATGATGTGCGGATGAACTGGTACAACCTCATCCCCGAGGTGGCGCGCGCGCCCTTGATGAAGAAGGGGAACGTTTCCATTGAGTTTGCGATTACCAAGAAAGGCGAGGTTGCGGGCATGAGGCTGGTCAGCCCGTCGGGAGATGTTTCCCTCGACCGCGCCGCGTGGGGAGGGATTACGGGGTCCAATCCATTTCCGCCGCTGCCGAGCGAATACAATGGCGGATATCTCGCCCTGCGCTTCCACTTTTTCTACAACCCGGATAAGGGCGAAATGCGGTAGGGAAGGCCCCCGCAGGTCATATCTTTTCTTCCGTTGCAACCGGTTCGAGTACGACCGCCGTTCCGTAAGCCAGAACCTCCGTCACACCCTGCATGACGTCATTGGCGTCGTAACGAACTCCCACGAGGCCATTGGCTCCGAGTTCGGCGGCATGTTGCAGCATGAGGTTAAATGCGTCGGACCGGGTTTTTTCGCAAAGCGAAGTAAACAGACTGATATTGCCACCGATCAGTGTTTGCAGGCTCGCGCCGAGGGTTCCGAAGACGGAGCGGGAGCGGACTACGATTCCCCGGACCACTCCCAGATTTTTAACGATGCGGTATCCACTGATTTCGAATGCCGTGGTTACCATTCTTTGAGAGACGGCTCCGAGTGCAGGCCTATGGGCGGTGCTCATCTTACGTGCCTCCTAGGGAGATTCGCCACTGAACCGGATTGCCATGACTCATTGTGCCTGTCCGCTGGGTGGGGCGCTAGCACGGTTGGTTCCGCCACTTTCGAGTTGAACGACTTCAGCCCCGGGCGGCTGATTGAGCACGAACTGCTCATCGGTCAGCGCGGAGTTGGCGGTGAGCTTCAGAATCGAGAGATCGACCGAGTATTGTTCCTGGGGCCTGCGGATTCGGATGTGCGAGGGGAACTTCACACCCTCGTAATTCTGGAAATTTTCATAATGCGCATCGGTGGCAATGGAGCCATTCTGGTCGAAGACCACCTGGCGGTAGGGTTCGAGGTCGGTGCGGCTGAAGTAGAGCTTGCGTGATAAAAACCAGCCTTTAACGCCGCGGCTCACAATGTCGAGCACGTATTCGGGTTGAACCACGGTGGTCTTGCTGTTGGGAATTGTGATGGTGCGGTTTTCCTGCTCGAGCACCGCGATATCGCTTTCCGGGTCAATGGGGCGGAGAAGAAGCGAGTCGTAGATGTGCTGGGGACGCAGGTTCTCCAGAGGCTGCTGGGAGGGTTGAGCGATTTCATTGCTTCCCACGATAAAGCGGTTTTTGGAGGGAATGGAAAGCTTGAAGCGGAAGCCATCGCTGACCATGTCGAAGGCGCGGTTGCGGAGAACGGGGAAGAGTCCCACCATGCGCAGCCATCCGGGCTTGCGGGCCAGGATGTAGCCGCGAATCTCCTGATATTCGGTAATTTTTCCCACCCGGGCGCCACCCGTGGAGGCCTGGATATCGACGGTTGCATTCAGGGTATTGATGAGCGCGGAGCTGGAGTTGACACGTCCTACGAGATCCTGAAGCGTCGCCGTGCTCAGCGCGGCGGTGCTCAATGTGACCCGCGGCCTGCGGGAATGAGAGGCGCAGCCCATCGAGAGAAAGGTAACCATCAACACTGCCGCCAAGGGCAAAAAACGAGGGCGAAGACTAACCAAAACTCACCACCAGAAGAAAACTTGATTATATCCAAACGAGCTAACG